>NZ_JBEYIX010000046.1:0-47788 GCF_040636055.1 Micromonospora sp. NPDC006766
CCGCGGCGGCCCCCGGTGGTCGCCGGCGCGCCCCGGCTACACCCGCCGTCTGTTAACAAGGGGCCCCTCCTTCCCGACACGCCGACCGGGCGGTTGGGCCACGGGCGGGCGGGGCGAGCCGCGATGATGAGCGGGTGGGGCAGGGACGAGACACCGAGGGCAACACCGACACGCCGGCCCGCCGGCCACCCGCCGCGACCCGGACGGCGGACCCGCCGGCTCCGCTGTTCGGCTGGGACGCCGTCGGCGGGTTGGCCGCGCTGCGCGGGCTGCTGGCCCGGCCGCTGGCCTCCTACTACCTGCTGCTCTCCAGCGCCGGCCTGCTGCTGCTGATCGGCCTGACCATGGTCTTCTCGGCCACGAGCGTGCGGGACTACGCCACGGGCGGGGACGCCTCGGCGTCGCTGGTCCGGCAGACGATCTTCGCGGTGATCGGCATCGTGGCGTTCTGGGCCTGCCAGCGGCTGCCCGCCCGCACCTTCCGGGCGCTGGCCCGACCGGTGCTCGGCGTGGCGGTGGTGCTGCTGCTGATCCTCAACCTGCTGGTCGCCCTGGAGGCGCTGTTCAAGGTCAAGTCGATCGGCCCGCTCAAGGCCGAGCTGCTCTGGCTCTTCCTCGGCCCGATCACGATCCAGCCGGTTGAGGTGGCCAAGTTCGCGCTGGTGCTCTGGGCCGCGCGCGTGCTGGCCCGCAAGGGGGCCGCACTGGGCTGGTGGAAGGAGTTGGCCACCCCGCTCTTCCCGGTGGTCGGCCTGCTCTTCGTGCTGGTCGGCTACAACGACCTGGGCAGCATGCTCTGCCTCCTCGCGCTGCTGGTCGGCATGCTCTGGGCGGCCGGCGTCCGGCTCCAGGTCTTCGCCACCCTCTCCGCGGTCGGTCTGCTCGGCATCGGCCTGCTGGTCGCCGCGGCCTCGCTCGGCGCGGGCTCCGGCGCGCGGGACGCGGAAAACTACCGGCTGGCCCGGCTCACCATGTTCGTCAGCCCGCCCGATCCGAAGAAGTGCTTCGAGGGCTGGTGCTATCAGACCATCCAGGCCCGCAACGCCATCGACCACGGCGGCTGGTTCGGGGTCGGGCTGGGCAAGAGCACCTTCAAGTGGGACTGGCTGCCCGAGGCGCACAACGACTTCATCTTCGCGATCATCGCCGAGGAGCTGGGCGTGGTCGGCTGCATGGTGGTGCTGGTGCTCTTCGCCGTGCTGTCCTACGCCGGGCTGCGGATCGCCCGGCGGGTGGAGGACCCGTTCCGCCGGCTCGCCGCCGCCGGGGTCACCGCGTGGCTGGTCGGCCAGGCCGTGATCAATGTCGGCGGCGTGGTCGGGCTGCTGCCACTGACCGGCGTACCGCTGCCGTTCATCTCCGACGGTGGCAGCGCCCTGGTGGTGACCCTCGCGGCGGTGGGACTGCTCGCCAGTTTCGCCCGCGCCGAGCCGGACGCGGCCCGAGCCCTGCATGCCCGTCCACCGGCCCGGTGGGTCCGACTAGTGTGGGCCCCGTTGCCGCCGCTTCCCGGCCGGCGCCGCCGAGCGGCGACGCCACCGGCGGACCGTGGGTCCGTACCCCGGTCCCGGACGCGGCGGTCCGACGACCAGGCCGCAGCCCGCGGCCCCCGGCCGGGCCGGACGCGCGCCGGCACGGCGAGCGAGAGGAGACGCTGATGGGTCCGCTGCGTTCGGTGGTGCTCTGCGGAGGGGGTACGGGGGGACACATCTACCCGTTGCTCGCGTTCGCCGACTGCCTGCGCCGACACGACCCGAGCGTCCGGATCACCTGCCTCGGCACACCCAAGGGGCTGGAGAACGAGCTGATCCCGCCGGCCGGCTACGACCTGCGCCAGATCCCGGCCTACCAGCTGCCCCGCTCGATCAACATGAGCCTGGTCCGCACCCCGGACCGGATGTGGAAGGCGGCCCGCGCGGCGGGCAAGGTGATCGACGAGGTGCGCGCCGACGTCGTGGTCGGCTTCGGCGGGTACGTCTCGGTGCCCGGCTACCTGGCCGCGTGGCGGCGCGAGCTGCCCATCGTGATCCACGAGGTGAACGTGCCGCCGGGCGTGGCCAACCGGCTCGGAATGAAATTCACCAAGAACGTCGCGGTGGGCTTCCCGCACCAGCCGTCGCAGGCGGAGTCGCTGCGCGACGCCCGGGTGGTCGGCGTGCCGCTGCGCCGAGGCATCGCCGGCCTGGACCGGGCCGCCCTGCGCAACGCCGCCCGGGCCCGTTTCGGGCTCCGCCCCGACCTGCCGGTGCTCTTCGTCGCCGGCGGCTCGCAGGGCGCCCGTTCGATCAACCTGGCGGTCTCCGGGGCGGCCAAGGAGCTGGCCCGCCACGGCGTGCAGGTGCTGCACGTCATCGGCGCGCGCAACGAGCCGGTCTCCGTCCCCACCGACCTGCCGGTGCCGTACGTGACGTTGCCCTACCTGTCCGAGATGGAGCTGGGCTACGCCGCCGCCGACCTGATGCTGGCCCGGGGCGGCGCGATGACCTGCGCCGAGGTGGCCGCGATCGGCCTGCCCGCCATCTACGTGCCCTACCCGCACAGCAACCAGGAGCAGAAGCGCAACGCGCTGCCCGTGGTGGAGGCCGGTGGCGGGCTGCTCGTCGACGACGCCGAGCTGACCCCGGCCTGGTTGGAACGTACGGTGATCCCGCTGGTCCGGGATCCGCAGCGGCTCGCCGCGATGGGCGCCGCCGCGGCGGCGTACGGCCGGCGCGACGGCGACGCGGCCCTGCTGAACTTCGTCTACGAGGCGGTGGCCCGGTGACGGTCACCACCGCGACGGGAAGGTACCCCTCATGAACACCGCGCAGTTCACCCCCGCCGGCACGATGACCGCGGAGGACCTGGGCCGGATCCACCTGATCGGGGTGGGCGGGGTTGGCATGAGTGGCCTGGCCCGGCTCTTCCTCACCCGGGGCCTGCCGGTCTCCGGCAGCGAGCTGCGGGAGTGGCCGTCCCTGGCCGGCCTGCGGGCGCTCGGCGGCACCGTGCACATGAGCCACGAGGCGTCCAACCTGGACGGCGTGGACACCGTGGTCTATTCCTCGGCGATCCCACAGGACCATTTGGAGATGGTCGAGGCGCGCCGGCGCGGGCTGCGGGTGCTGCACCGCTCCGAGGCTTTGGCCGCGGCGATGACCGGCCGGCGGACGGTGGCGGTCGCCGGCACGCACGGCAAGACCACCACCACCTCGATGGTCACCATGGTGCTCCAGCAGGCCGGCACCGATCCGTCCTTCGTGATCGGTGGGGAGATCTCCGAGGTCGGCTCCGGCGCGCACCACGGCACCGGGGAATATTTCGTGGTCGAGGCGGACGAGAGTGACCGCTCGTTCCTCATCTACCGCCCGTATGTCTCGATCATTACGAACATCGAGGCGGACCATCTCAACACCTACGGCGACCTGGCCACTCTGGAGGCGGCGTTCGCCGAGTTTGCCCGGCTCACCGACCCGGACGGGTTCATCGTCACCTGCGCCGACGACCCGGGCGGCCGGCGGCTGGCCGAGACGCTGCGGGCCGAGGGGCGTCGGGTCTGGACGTACGGCGAGTCGCCCGACGCCGACCTGCGGCTGAGCGACATGGCCTCGTCCGCCCAGGGCGTGCGCTACCTGGCCGAGGTCGACGGCCGGTCGCTGGGCGAGATCCGGCTGCCGGTGCCGGGGCGGCACATGGGGCTCAACAGCGCCTCCGCGGTGCTCGCCGCCTACCTGCTGGAGCTGCCGATCGAGGCGGCTGAGGCGGCGCTGGGCGCGTTCCCCGGGGTGCGGCGGCGCTTCGAGCGCAAGGGCGTCGCGGACGGCGTGCTGGTCTACGACGAGTACGCGTACCACCCGACCGCCATGACGTTGGCCCTGCAGACGCTGCGCGAGGTGGCCGGCGAGGGCCGGCTGGTCGTGGTTTTCCAGCCGTACCGGCTCTATCGCACCCGGGACCTGCAGGCGGAGATCGCCGCGGCTCTCGGCATCGCCGACGAGGTGGTGCTGTTGGAGGTCTTCGGCCCGGGGGAGCTGCGCCAGCCGGGCGAGGGCTCGGTCGCGCTGAACGAGGCGGTGCCCCTGCCGGCCGATCGGAAGGTCTTCGTCGAGGCGTGGGACGACGTGCCGGCGGAGGTGGCCCGTCGGGCCCGACCGGGCGACGTGGTGGTGACCATGGGCGCGCCGCCGATCTCGCTGATGGGCGACCAGTTGCTCGACGCCCTGCTGGCCCGTACCGCCGCGGCCGGCGACGCCCGTACGGCCGCCGGGGCGGGCGACGCGGCGGCGGTCGGCAGCGGCGCCGGCTCGGACGGCACGGCTGCCACGGCCGGATGAGCCCGGGCCCGGCCCGCGGCCCGGGGCAGGACGGCGGGGCCGGCCGGCGCAATCCGGTGCGGCGGTGGCAGCTGGTCCGGGCCGGCGCGGACGCCGTGCCGCCGTCCACGCGGCGGTTCATGGCGCGGGCGCGGCGGCGCCGGATGCGCGCGGCGTTGCCCTGGGCGGTCACCGCCGCCGTGTTCGCCGTCGCCGGCCTGGTCGCCTGGACCATTCTCGGCACCGGCCTGTTCGGCGTGCGCGAGGTACGGGTGGTCGGCGCGCGGCTGGTCACCCCGGTCGAGGTGCGCGAGGCCGCGGCTGTCCCGGACGATGTGCCGCTGGCCCGGGTGGACCTGGCGGCGACCGCCGCGCGGGTCGGCGCGCTCGCCCCGGTGGAACGGGCCACGGTGGAGCGGGACTGGCCGGACGCCCTGGTGATCCGGGTGGTGGAGCGGACCCCGGCGGCCGCGGTTCCGCAGGGCGACGGTTACGCGGTGATCGACCGGACCGGCGTGGTCTTCCAAACCGCGCCCGCACTGCCCGACGGGCTGGCGGTGATCAGGGTGGACCGGCCGGCGCCGGACGACCCGGGCACCCGGGCCGGGCTGGCGGTGCTCGCCACACTCAGCCCGCGGCTGCGCGCCGAGCTGGTCTCGGTGGACGTGGCCGGGCTGGCTCGGATCACCCTGCGGCTGCGTACCGACCGGACGGTCTTCTGGGGGGACGCCACCCGGGGTGAGGACAAGTCCAGGGTGGCCACCGCCCTGCTCGACCGGCAGACCGACACGATCGACGTCAGCGCCCCGGACGTGGTCACGTTCAGGTGATTCGTCGGTCAGGAACGTGAGCCGTCCCGCTCTGGCCGGCGACACGCCGAAAGGGTCCTTGGCTCATCGCGCGGCGGCGCATACGTTGCCCCGAAGAGATCAGTGGTTGACATTACTCTAAGCCTCTAGTAGAGGGTGAGGGTTTCGGTTGGTCGGCCTCCGCAGGGTGCTGGTCCACCGCTGGTCCGGCCAAGCCGTGTGGGGTCGGCCCATGCCAATCTCGAAGGGAAAGGACCGGAGATGACACCTCCGCACAACTACCTGGCGGTCATCAAGGTCGTCGGCATCGGGGGCGGCGGCGTCAACGCCGTCAACCGGATGATCGAGGTTGGGCTCAAGGGCGTCGAGTTCATCGCGATCAACACCGACGCCCAGGCGCTGCTGATGAGCGATGCAGACGTCAAGCTCGACGTGGGTCGGGAGCTGACCCGGGGCCTCGGCGCCGGCGCGAACCCGGACGTCGGCAAGAACGCCGC
Organism: Micromonospora sp. NPDC006766; assembly: GCF_040636055.1. Classification (NCBI taxonomy): domain Bacteria; kingdom Bacillati; phylum Actinomycetota; class Actinomycetes; order Micromonosporales; family Micromonosporaceae; genus Micromonospora; species Micromonospora sp. NPDC006766. The sequence goes on from NZ_JBEYIX010000046.1 coordinate 5,599, forward strand.
CGAGGACCACCGCGACGAGATCGAGGAGGTGCTCAAGGGTGCCGACATGGTCTTCGTGACCTGCGGTGAGGGTGGCGGCACCGGCACCGGCGGCGCGCCGGTGGTGGCGAACATCGCCCGCAAGCTCGGCGCGCTCACCATCGGTGTGGTCACCCGGCCGTTCTCGTTCGAGGGTAAGCGCCGCCAGGTGCAGGCCGAGGCGGGCATCGAGGAGCTGCGCAACCAGTGCGACACGCTCATCGTCATCCCGAACGACCGGCTGCTCGCGCTCGGCGACCGCAACATCTCCATGATGGACGCCTTCCGGACCGCCGATCAGGTGCTCCTCTCCGGTGTCCAGGGCATCACCGACCTGATCACCACGCCGGGTCTGATCAACCTGGACTTCGCCGACGTCAAGAGCGTGATGAGCGGTGCCGGCAGCGCGCTGATGGGCATCGGCAGCGCCCGGGGCGAGAACCGGGCCGTGGAGGCGGCCGAGGCGGCCATCTCCAGCCCGTTGCTGGAGCAGAGCATGGACGGTGCGCGCGGCGTGCTGCTCTCCATCGCCGGTGGCTCCGACCTGGGCCTGTTCGAGATCAACGACGCCGCGCAGCTGGTCACCGACGCGGCGCACCCGGACGCCAACATCATCTTCGGTGCGGTCATCGACGACGCGCTCGGCGATGAGGTGCGGGTGACCGTGATCGCGGCGGGCTTCGACGGGGGCGCGCCCGCGTACAAGGCGGTCGAGCCGCCTCGCAAGACCAACCAGAACCAGCCGACCCAGCCGAATCCGCCGGTTCCGCCGCCGACCACCATGCCGGCCCCGCAGCAGCCGCGTCGGGTGCTCTTCGACGACGTCGATGTGCCTGACTTCCTCAAGAACGGGTCCTGAGCCGCACCGATGACCGACATACCTGCCCCGGTGCGGCCCGACCGTCGCGCCGAGCTCGCGGCCGGGCTCGCCCGGATCCGTACCCGTATCGCGGACGCCTGCGCGGCCGCCGGCCGGGACCGCGGCGCGGTCACGCTGGTCGCGGTGACCAAGACCTACCCGGCCGGCGACGTGGTGGCCCTCGCGCGGCTCGGCGTGACCGACGTGGGGGAGAACCGCGATCAGGAGGCGGCGCCGAAGGCCATCGAGGTGGCGGCGGCCGGGGTGACCCCCCGCTGGCACTTCATCGGCCAGTTGCAGCGCAACAAGTGTCGCTCCGTGGTCGGGTACGCCGACGTCGTCCAGTCGGTCGGCAGCGTGCGCCTGGCCACCGCCCTCGACGCCGCCGCGGCCGCCGGCCGGGACCGCCCGCTGGAGGTGCTGGTGCAGGTGAGCATCGACGGCGACCCGGCCCGGGGCGGGTCGCTGCCCGACTCGGCGGACCCCGACCGGGGCCTCGGTCCGGTGGCCGCGGCGGTGGCCGGCGCCGGTGCGCTGCGACTGGGCGGGCTGATGGCGGTGGCGCCGCTGGGCTGGGAGCCGGAACGCGCCTTCGCCCGGCTGGCCGAGGTGGCGGACCGGTTCCGTGATCGACACCCGGGGGCGACCGTGCTGTCGGCCGGGATGAGCGGCGACCTGGAAACCGCGATCGAGTATGGCGCGACACATGTCCGCGTCGGCAGCGCGTTGCTCGGAATGCGCCCCCCTCTGGGGTAGCCTGACCGCGAAGAAGCAAATTACATCAGTGTGGTTAGGAACGGCGTTCCCGCAGCCAGGGGCCGTGGTGGGCGGACCGCGAACCGCGCACCGGGGGATTGCCGATCCGGTCCGGTGGGCATCTGGTGTCCACGCGTGATCAAGCGACACGGCACGGGGGCGCGTGCCGCACGGCGGACGGAAGGGCGCGGGGATGGGCGCACTGCGCAAGGCGGGGGTCTGGCTCGGGCTCGTCGAGGAGGACGACGAGCGGGCGTACGAGGACGGTGGCTACGACAAGGGTGGCTACCGGGACTCGCGCTACCGGTCGAGCCGGTACACCGAGGAGTTCGCCGATGACGAGGACGACGAGTCCGACGAGCCGCCGGCGAGCCGGAGCCGGATCGGCGACCGTGGCCGGCTCTCCGAGCGCGCCGCGAGCCGCGCCGTGGACACCGACCGTGCCGAGGCCGAGCGGTCCGAGCGTCCCGAGCGCCCTGAGCGGTCCGAGCGGGCCAGCGTCCGGTCGATCACCCGCTCGGGTGCCGGCGAGACCTCCGGCGCGCTGGCCTACCACACCCGGGACAACCTCGCCCTCGCGCCGCAGGTGCACTCCCGGGAGCGGGCGGTGGTGGCCGAGGAGGAGCAGCGCTACCAGATCACCACTCTGCACCCGACCACCTACCGGGAGGCGCGCACCATCGGCGAGCACTTCCGGGACGGCGTGCCGGTGATCATCAACCTCACCGAGATGGACGAGGCGGACGCCCGCCGGCTGGTGGACTTCGCCGCCGGGCTCGCGTTCGGACTGCGCGGTACGATCGAGCGCGTGACCAACCGGGTGTTCCTGCTCTCACCGGCCAACGTCCAGGTCACTGCGGAGGACAAGGCCAAGATCGCTGAGGGCGGGTTTTTCAGCCTGAGCTAGGCCCGCACGACCGAGGGACGTCGCCTGCTGTGTTGTCGATCCTGTTTCAGGTGCTCTACCTGATCACCTACCTGTTCCTTCTCGTGCTTTTGGCCCGATTTGTTCTGGGTGCTGTCCTGGCCTACGGTCGCCGGTGGCAACCGGGGCGGGGAGCCGCGGCGGGACTTGAATCCGTGTGGAGCGTCACTGATCCGCCCCTGCGCGCGTTGAGGCGTGTGATCCCACCACTGCGAATTGGTACCGTGAGCATCGACCTGGCCTCGCTTGTGCTCCTGGTTATCCTGTTCGTGCTGATGAGGTTTGTGTTAACGCCGCTGATCCTGGCATTTGCCTGACCAGCGCGCTTTTCGCGGCCGCAACTGACCCGAGGAGTTTCGATGCCGCTGACCCCGGCCGACGTCCACAACGTCGCCTTCAAAAAGCCGCCGATCGGCAAGCGGGGGTATGACGAGGAGGAGGTCGACGCCTTCCTGGACGAGGTCGAGCGCGAGCTCGCCCGTCTGATCGAGGAGAACAACGAGCTGCGCGCCCAGGTGGAGCGCGGCGGTCGGGGCGGCGCTCCCGCCGGCCCCGGCGGCGACGCCCGGCTCGCGGCGGAGCTCAACGAGGTCAAGGCCCAGCTCGACCGGGTGCAGCGCGACAAGGCGGCCGCCGAGCAGGCGGCCCGGGCGATGCAGGCCGAGCTGGAGCAGGTCCGTGTCCAGGGCGGCCCGGCGGCTGCCGGCGCCGACGGCGAGCAGCAGGCGCTGCGGGTGCTGATGATGGCCCAGCGCACCGCCGACGACCACGTCTCGGACGCCCGCCGCGAGGCCGACCAGGTGCTCTCCGAGGCCCGTTCCAAGGCCGAGGAGGTCACCCGCGAGGCACGCGCCAAGGCGGATGCCCTCGAGCGGGACGCCCGCCAGCGGCACCAGGAGGCCATGGGCGGCCTGGACGCCAAGCGCACCGCGCTGCAGAAGCACATCGAGGAGCTGAAGCAGTTCGAGCGCGAGTACCGCACCCGCCTCAAGGCATACCTGGAGAGCCAGCTGCGTGACCTTGACGGTCGCGGCCAGGGCCTGGATGCCGAGATCGACCGTGCCGAGGGCAGCCGCGCCGTCGGGGGCAGCAACGGCCTCGCCACCGCCGGCCTCGCCGGCTCCTACGGCGGCGGTCGCGCCGGCTCGCTCGAGTCCGGCCGCTGACGCCGCCGCCGGCGGCCGTCGACCCGACGGCCGCCGACCGCGCAGACCGAAACGACGCGGCGGGGGTGAGCCGTGATAGTCACCAGCATCCTGCTCATCCTCGTCGCGGTCGTCCTCCTGGTGGCCGGGCTGGCCGGTGGGTCCAGCCCGCTGCTGATCGCCTCCATCGCGACCAGTCTCCTGGCCGCCGTGTCCCTCGTTGCGGGCGCCCGCCAGGCGGCCGCCAACCGGGCCGCGGCGGGTCGGACCACCGGCCCGGGCAACCGCACCAAACCGGTCGGCATCCCTGACGGGTCCCGGCTCGGTGAACCGGGGATTCCGTTTCAGCACATTCCGCCGACGGTCGATACCGGTGGCCCCGAGTGGCGGCAACCACCCGGGTCCCCGGTGACCGACCCGAGCGGCCCGTTCGACGACGGCCCGTTCGACGGTGAGCCGCCCGCGCAGGCCCTGTCGCCGGCCGACGTCGCCCTGCTGGCCCGGCTCGACGACGCGGTCCGGGTGGTCGATGGCCATCCCCGGTTCCACCTGCCCGGCTGTTCCCACCTGGCCGGGCGGGACGACGAGGAGTTGCCCGTCGCCGAGGCGGTCGAGCTCGGCTTCACCCCGTGCGCCCGCTGCGCGCCCGCCACCGTTCTGCTCGCCGACGCCCAGTCTGGTTGATCATGGCCACCGTGGACGACACGCTCACCGTCGCCGTACGGGTGAAGCCCGGCTCCTCCCGAGCCCGGGTCGGCGGACGGTTCGACGGCCCGCACGGGCCGGCCCTGGTCATCGCCGTGACCGCTCCCGCAGTCGACGGCCGCGCCACCGAGGCGGCCCGGCGGGCCCTCGCCGCGGCGCTCGGCGTCCGGCCGGCGGTGGTCTCGCTGCGCGCCGGCGCGGCCAGCCGGGACAAGCTCTTCCTGGTCGAGCGCCCCGTCCCCGGGCTGCCCGACGTGCTGCGTCGGCTGCGAGACGGATCGGCCGAGTGAGGGTCGCCCGGGCCGGCCGCGGATGATCCCCGGGCTCGACCTCGCCCTGCTGCTCGGCGCGGCCGTTCTGCTGGTCGCGGTGGGCGCGGTGCGCTTCTCCACCCGGCTTGGCGTGCCGAGTCTGCTGGTCTACCTCGCGCTCGGGGTGGCGATCGGCGAGGCGGGGTTGGGCATCCGGTTCCACAACGTGGAACTGACCCGGGTGCTCGGGTTCTGCGCCCTCATCGTGATCATCGCCGAGGGTGGGCTGAGCGCACGGTGGAGCACCCTGCGCCCGGTGCTCGGGATGGCCGCCGCGCTCTCGACGGTCGGCGTGCTGATCAGCATCCTGGCGGTCGGGGCCGTGGTGCACCTGCTGCTCGGGCTGGACTGGCGGCTGGCGCTGCTCTACGGCGCGGTGCTCTCCTCCACGGACGCGGCGGCCGTTTTCGCCACCCTGCGGCGGCTGCGCCTGCCGCCCCGGCTGGTGGCCACCCTGGAGGCCGAGTCGGGCATGAACGACGCCCCCGCGGTGATCGTGGTGCTGCTGCTGTCCCGCGACGTCGCGGCTGCCCACCCCTGGTGGTTCGAGGTTCTCCTGGTCGGCTACGAGTTGGGCGTCGGCGCCGCCGTCGGGGTGGTCGCCGGCATCGCCGGCCGGTACACGCTGCGCCGGGCCGCGCTGCCGGCGGCCGGCCTCTATCCGATCGCGGTGGTCGGCTTCACCGTGCTGGCGTACGCGGCGGGCGCGGTGCTGCACGCCTCGGGCTTCCTCGCCGTCTACGTCGCGGGGGTGCTGCTCGGCAACGCCCGGTTGCCGCACCGGCAGGCCATCCTCGGGTTCGCCGACGGGCTGGCCTGGCTGGCCCAGATCGGCCTGTTCGTGCTGCTGGGCCTGCTGGTCGCGCCGAGCCGGCTGGGCGCGGCGGTGCTGCCGGCGGTGGTCACCGGGCTGGCCCTGGTGCTGTTCGCCCGGCCGCTGTCGGTGATGGTCTCGGCGCTGCCGTTCCGGTTCCGCCCGCGCGAGCAGCTCTTCCTGTCCTGGGCCGGGCTGCGCGGCGCGGTGCCAATCGTGTTGGCCACCATTCCGCTGTCGCAACGGGTGCCCGGGGCGAACCGGCTCTTCGACGCGGTCTTCGTGCTGGTGGTGATTTTCACGTTGCTCCAGGCGGGGACCCTGGCGCCGGCGGCCCGGCGGCTGGGGGTGACCGCGCCGGCCGAGGCCGCCGAGATCCGGGTCGAGACGGCCCCGCTCGAACGGATGCGGGCCGACCTGCTCCAGGTGGAGGTGCCGCCGGGCTCCCGGCTGGGTGGGGTGCACGTGGACGAGTTGCGGCTGCCGGTGGGCGCCTCGGTGACCCTGGTGCTGCGCGACGGGGCGGGCTTCGTGCCCGGCCCGGACACCCGGCTCAAGGTCGGGGACAGCCTGCTCATCGTCGCCACCGCCGGGGTCCGCGACGAGGTGGAGCGGCGGCTGCGCGCGGTCAGTCGCCGGGGCCGGTTGGCGCGCTGGTTCGGCGAGTACGGCGAGGATCGCGAGGACTGATCTGCTAGCGTTCCCTTTGCCCTGATTGGTGGCTGTTCGGGGTTGTTTCACGGTGCGACGGTGCGCCACGTTGTCGGACGCCTGTACGTTCCGTATTCTTGCCACCCTCCGGAGTGCGCGGCCCGTGTCGCCGTGCGCCGTTTCGTACATGGGGGACACACGAGGCCCGTGGACCCTGCCCAGGCACCGCCGACCGCCGCGGTACGCGGCCGAGGGAGCTGACGATGGCGAAGCCAGCTGACACCAGGACCGCCGGCCGAAAGCCGGTGACGAAGGCCACCCGCAGCGCGGCGGAGACTGAGAAGATCCGGGCCGCGCTGGCGGCACGGCGGGATGAGCTGAACGCCGAGTACGATCAGACGCTGAGCGAGATTACCGAGCTGCAGCGCGACCGGCTGACCGACTCGGCCGGGGACGACCAGGCCGACACCGGCACCAAGACGTTCGAGCGGGAGCAGGAAATCTCTCTCGCCAACAGCATCAAGGAACGAATCACGCAGGTCGAGCGCGCCCTTGAGCGCCTCGACGAGGGTGGGTACGGCTGGTGTGAGCGGTGCGGGAATCCGATCCCGGTCGAGCGGCTTGCCGCCTTCCCGTCGGCCACCCTCTGCGTGACCTGCAAGCAGCTGGAGGAGCGACGCTGAGGCACGCTTCCCCGGCTTGACCCGCCAGACGGTGAGGGCCACCGTCGCGAGCGTCGATGGGGAGCAGATGACCGCAGCACCGCCCGGGTCCGGCACCGTTGAGTCGGGCCGTGGCACGCCCCGCCGCAGGGCGATCGGGGTCCTCCTCGGCCTCGCCCTGTTCTCGCTCGTCGCCGACCTGGTCACCAAGCAGCTCGCGCTCTCGTCGCTCAGCGGCCGGGGCCCGGTCTCGCTGCTCGGTGGCACCGTCTACCTCACCCTGACCCGCAACAGCGGCGCGGCCTGGAGCATCGGCTCCGGCCACACCTGGGTCTTCCCGTTGATCACCTTCGGGGTCATCGCCTGGATCGGCTGGATGGCGCTGCGGCTGCGCTCGCTGCCGTGGGCCGTCTCGCTCGGGCTGGTGCTCGGCGGGGCGCTGGGCAACCTCACCGACCGGGTCTTCCGGGCACCCGGGCACTTCGTCGGGCACGTGGTCGACATGATCAGCCTCTTCGACCCGTACGGGCAGGTGTGGCCGGTGTTCAACCTGGCCGACAGCTCCCTGGTGTGCGGGGTGGTCCTGGCCGTGCTGCTCGAGCTGACCGGCCGGCAGCGCGACGGCGGCCGGGCCGGCGCCGAGCCGGCGGAGCCGGCCGGCTCCGCGGCCACCGAGGCGGCCCCCGGCGGCGAGCAGCGGGGGCGGGTATGACCTCCGTCTTCGCCGCAGGTGGCGACCACCGGTCCCTGCCGGTGCCGGACGGCCTCGACGGGATGCGGCTCGACCAGGCCGTCGCCCGGCTCTTCGGGCTCTCCCGGACCACCGCCGCCGGCCTGGTCGACGCCGGGGACGCGCTGGTCGACGGCGTGGCGCGGGCCAACTCACACAAGGTCAAGGCCGGCTCCTGGCTGGAGGTGACCCTGCCCGCGCCGGCCGCGCCGCCCACCGTGGTGCCACAGGCGGTGCCGGGCCTGACCGTGGTCTATGCCGACGACGACATCGTCGTGGTGGACAAGCCGGTCGGGGTGGCCGCCCACCCGAGCCCCGGCTGGACCGGCCCGACCGTCATCGGCGGGCTGGCCGCGATCGGCCACCGGATCTCCACCAGCGGCGCCGCCGAACGGCAGGGCGTGGTGCACCGGCTCGACGTCGGCACCACCGGGATCATGGCGGTGGCCAAGAGCGAGGTGGCGTACACCGCGTTGAAGCGGGCCTTCAAGTACCGCGAGGTGGAGAAGCGCTACCACGCCGTGGTGCAGGGCCATCCGGACCCGCTGCGCGGCACCATCGACGCGCCGATCGATCGGCACCCGCACCACGACTACCGCTGGGCGGTGGTCTCCGGTGGCAAGCCGAGCGTCACCCACTACGACACCATGGAGGCGTTCCCGGCGGCGAGCCTGCTCGACGTGCGGCTGGAGACCGGGCGTACCCACCAGATCCGGGTGCACTTCTCCACGCTGCGGCACCCGTGCGTGGGCGACCTCACCTACGGCGCGGACCCGACGCTGTCGGCCCGGATCGGGCTGGCCCGGCAGTGGCTGCACGCTCGCTCGTTGAGCTTCCTGCACCCGCGTACGGGTGAGGAGGTCACCTTCGTCAGCGACTACCCGGACGACCTGGCCCGGGCGCTGGAGATCCTCCGCGACTGACCGCCGCCCATGGACCGTCTGACGAATACCGACGCGCCGCCGAGCCCGTCCCGGCGTTGGCCGGGACGGTCCGGCCCGCTCACCTGGATCGCGCTGATCTGCGCGCTGGCGGTACTGGCCGCCGCGCTCTGGGATCGCCGGCGCGAACCGGTGAGCGACCGCACGGTCGGCGAGGTCACCCGGGTCGGCGTGGTCGACGGCGACTCCATCCCGGACTACCAGCGGGCCGCCGCCGCCGGGCTGGCCGCCCTGCCCACGCCGGCCACCCCGGGCCCGGGCGACTACGCCCTGGTCTCGTTCGCGGCCTACCTGACGCCGGGCCGGCTGGCCGACACGCTGGGCGCCACCCCGGTCGCCGCGGTGGTCGCCCGGGTGCCGTTGCCCGGCCGGCAGACCGAGATCGTCCGGATCGCCGCGATGCGCCTGCCCGACGACGTGCTCGGCGGGATGGCCGAGGTGGCTGCCCGCAAGGACCGGGAGGCCGCCGACTACCGGGCCCGCGCCGCCGCCCCGCCGGCCGCCGCCGACGCCGAGCTGCGTCGGGTGTACGACACGGGCGCGTCGGTCTCCGCCCGGGAGGCGGCCGCCTACCGGGCGGGCTGCGCCTGTGTGTACGCCGCCGTGGTCCGGGGCACCCCGGAGGCGCTGCGGGCCCTGGCCACCCGCCCCGACGTGCGGGTGGTCGACGCCGCGCCGCAGGTGCGGCGGCTGGACCGTACGGTGTTCACTCCGCCGCTGCCCGAGCAGCGGGATGTCGTCCGGCCACCGGCCGACCTCGAACTGGCCGACCCGTCCGCCCCCGGCCTGGGCGATTCGTCGGAAGCCGCACCGACGGCGCCCGGCTCCGCACCCTCTCCCGGCCGCTCGGTGACGGGCGCGGCGCCACCGAACCCCGCCCCCACCTCCTGAGACATGCCCGCCGGCAGCCGGCCGGCCGGATCGGTGGCACGAAGGGCACCGGGCAGTGTGCGAGGCACGGTGTGGTCCGGATACGGTTTCCTTCGTAGCCTGAGTCACAGGCAGAGATCGATGGGGCTGGGAGGGCGGAGCCGTGGACGGCAGCGAGACCGGCTGGGGTCGGCAGGCTGAGCCGGCACCGCGTTGGCGGGCGCTGCTCGACCGGGCCCGGCTCGGCGGTCGCGGCGGGGAGCAGGCCGAGGCCGACCGCCGCGTCGAGGAGCACCCACCGGCCGAGGCACCGCCGCGGCGTGGCGCCGGCTGGACCGGCCGGGCGCAGCCCGTCGGGCCGCCCGCCGAGCCGTCGTACGGCGCCGAGCCGTCGTACGGCGCCGAGCCGTCGTACGGCGCCGAGCCGCCCTACCGGGCCGAGGCAACCTACCGGGTGGAGCCGGCCTACCGGGCCGACCCGGGATACGGCGCCGAGCCGTCGTACCGGGGCGAGCCGGCGTACCGCACCGAACCGGAGCCGCCGGCCGAGCCGTCCTGGCGGGCCGAGCCGACGTACCGCGCCGACCCGGAGCCGGCGCGCGGCCGGGGCAGTGCCCCGGTGGAGTCCCGGTACGCGCTGCTCGACAACGGCTACCGGCCCGACCCGTCGCCGCCGGAGTCCCGGTACGCGCTGCTGGATCGGGGCCGCTACCGCCCGGAGGATCACCAGCCCCCGGAGCCGGCCCAGGCCGCCCCGAGTTACCCGGCCCCGCCGGTCGCCGACGGCTACCCGCCGCGGGCCGAGCGGGCCCGGGTCGAGTGGCGCGCCCCGGCGCCGGACCACGAGCTGGAGCGGGCCACCGGGGTGCTCCGCCGCGAGTTGGGTGGCCCTCGGGTGGTCGCCTTCGCCAACCCCAAGGGCGGGGTGCACAAGACCACCGCGACCGTGCTCGCCGCGGCGACGGTGGGCAGCGTACGCGGGCGTGGGGTGCTCGCCTGGGACGACAACGAGCTGCGCGGCACCCTCGGGCTGCGGGCCGGCAGCGCCCGGCACGCCCGTACCATCCGGCACCTGATCCACGACCTCGCCCAGATCGAGATCCTGGAGGGCAACACCCTGCTGGGGCACCTCGACGACTACCTGCGGCACGCCTCCGACGGCTCGTACGACGTGCTGGCCGGCGAGGAGAGCCCCCGGTTCGCCCAGCGGCTGGACCAGTTCACCGTCAAGCGGGTGCTGGAGCTGCTGCGGCGTACCCACGAGGTGGTCTGCGTGGACACCGGCAACAACGTGGAGAGTTCGAACTGGCGTACCGTCATGCAGGCCGCCGACCAGCTCGTGGTGACCACCGTGCCGCGCGAGGACGCCGCGTTCAGCGCCGACTGGATGCTCGACCTGCTGCACGAGGTGGGCATGGGCGAGCTGGTTGACAACGCGGTGACGCTGATCTCCTGCCCGACGCCGGGGCGCAGCGCCCTGCAGGACGACCTGGAGCGGCACTTCGCCACCCGCACCCGGGCCGTCGCGGTGGTGCCCTACGATCCGGCGCTGGAGACCGGCTCCTCGATCGAATACCACCAGCTTCAGGCGGAGACCCGGCAGGCCTGGCTCAAGGCCGCCGCGGTGATGCTGGAGCCGTTCGCCCGCTGACCGCCGCCCCACGCCGGCCCGCCGCCTGAGAGGATCACCGGGTGAGTCCGGACACCCCTGACCCCGAGCGGGCCGCCGACCGTACCGACGCGCCCGGTGGTTCCGACCACCCGACCGCCGACCACCCGGCCGCCGCCGGTCGCGGGCGGCCGGTCTGGATCGCCCTCGGCGCCGCGCTCGTGCTGACCGGGTTGGGTGCGCCGCTGGGGCTGCTCTGGGCTGCCGTGGCGCCGGGCACCCCCGTGCTGAAGACCGCCGGGGGCGCCATCTACGCCACGCCGCAGCCGGAGCAGCCGATCGCCGCCGACGGCTGGTTCAGCCTGCTCGGGCTCGGCTTCGGGGTGCTCGCCGCGTGCGCGTTGTGGTTCCTGCTGCGCCGCCGCGGCCCGATGGAACTGTTCGCCGGGGCCCTGGGCGGCCTCGGCGCGGCGCTGGTGGCCTGGCAGCTCGGCCGCCGGGTCGGGCTGGGCACCTACCACCGGCTGCTGGCCACCGCGCCGGACGGGACGCCCTTCACCAAGCCCGCCGACCTGCGGGCCGGCGGCGTGGACTGGTTTCTGCACGTGCCCGTGCCCTACGGCGACCTGCTGCTGCCCGCGTTCGGCGTGGCCGTGACGTACACCCTGCTGGCCGGCTGGTCGCGGTGGCCGTCGCTGCGCCCGGAGCCCGACGGCGACGGGCCGCCGGTCGGCCCCGAGCTCAGTTCGGCGCCGGGGGAGCCGCCAGCTCATTGAGCGGAACCGGGACCGCCCGGACGTGGCGCAGCAGCGACGTCTCCCGGTTGAGCAGCCGCAGCTCGGCCTGGAGCCGGGCGGCGGTGTCGTCGATGGCGAGCAACCGCTGACGGTCGGCGACGGTCAGCGCGGCGGTGGCGGCCACGAGGTGTGACAGCACGGTGGGATCCTCCGGCAGCTGCTCGGAGATCTCCTGCTGATCGGGCCGGATCAGCCCCAGATACTGCCGGAAGACCGAGATCACCCGGGCGGCGAGCAGGTCGTTGACCTCGTCGACGCCGGCCGGCTCGGGCAGCCACTCCACCTCGGCGGTCAGGTAGGGCGCAGCGCTCTCGTCGACCTCGGCGATGCGGAACCGCCGCCGGCCCACCGTGACGATGTCGAAGCCGCCGTCGTCCAGCTCGGTGACCTGCCGCAGCTCGGCGGTGCAGCCCACCTCGTGCAGGGTCACCTCGCCGTCGGCCCGGCCCGCGCCGAGGGCCGCCTCCCAGCCGGCCCGGATCGCCACCACCCCGAACTCCCGGGAGGCGCCCTCCGGCAGCCCGACCAGGTGGCGCACCAGCGCCCGGTAGCGTTCCTCGAAGATGTGCAGCGGGAGAACCAGCCCGGGGAAGAGGACCGTCCCGAGCGGAAACACCGGCAGCCGTGCGGTCACGGGTCCGAGGGTAGCCCGACCGCGCCCGGGCCGGCGTGTCCCGGCTCACCGTCCCGCCGTGCGGGCGGCGCCGGTCGGTCCGGGGCCGGCCCGCCTAGACTCGCAGGGGTGTTGACTCGGATCGACCTGCGCGGCGGGACTCGCGACCCGCGCCGCCTGCTGCCCCGTGCCCAGCTCGACGTGTCGGTGGCCGTCGAGAGGATCCGTCCCCTGGTGGAGGCGGTCCATGAGCATGGTTACCGGGCGATCCGGGAGGCGAGCGAACGGTTCGACGGCATCTCCCCGGAGCGGCTGCGGGTGCCGGTCGAGGTGATCCGCGAGGCCGAGGGGACGCTCGACCCGCAGGTCCGCGCCGCGCTGCTGGAGTCGATCAGCCGGGCCCGCCGGGTCCACGCCGACCAGCGCCGCTCCGACCACACCACCCAGGTGGTGCCGGGTGGCACGGTGACCGAGCGCTGGGTGCCGGTCGACCGGGTCGGCCTCTACGTCCCCGGTGGCCTGGCCATGTACCCGTCGACCGTGGTGATGAACGTGGTTCCCGCCCAGGCGGCCGGGGTCCGCTCGCTGGTGGTGGTCAGCCCGCCGCAGCAGGACAACGGCGGCCTGCCCGACCAGCGGGTTCTCGCGGCCTGTGCGCTGCTCGGCGTCGACGAGGTCTACGCGGTCGGCGGCGCCCAGGCGGTGGCCATGCTGGCGTACGGGTCCGCCGTCGACCCGGCCGGCACTGAGCACTGCGTGCCGGTCGATCTGATCACCGGCCCGGGCAACATCTGGGTCACCGCCGCCAAGCGGCTGCTGCGCGGGGTGGTCGGCATCGACGCCGAGGCCGGCCCCACCGAGATCGCCATCCTCGCCGACGACACCGCCGACCCGGCGCACGTCGCCGCCGACCTGATCAGCCAGGCCGAGCACGACCCCCTCGCCGCGAGCGTGCTGGTCACCCCGTCGGTGGCGCTCGCCGACGCGGTCGACGCGGAGCTGGCCCGGCAGGTGCCGGCCGCCAAGCACGCCGAGCGGATCACCACCGCGCTGCATGGCGAGCAGAGCGGCGTCGTCCTCGTCGACGACCTCGAGGCGGGCCTGCGGGTGGTCGACGCGTACGCGGCCGAGCACCTGGAGATCCAGACCGAGCACGCCCGCGACTGGGCGATGCGGGTGCGCAACGCCGGGGCGATCTTCGTCGGCGCCTGGTCGCCGGTGTCGCTCGGCGACTACTGCGCCGGCTCCAACCACGTGCTGCCCACCGGCGGCTGCGCCCGGCACTCCTCCGGGCTGTCCGTGCAGTCCTTCCTGCGCGGCATCCACCTCGTGGAATACAGCCAGGACGCGCTGCGCGAGGTCGCCCCGCACGTGGTCACCCTGGCCGGCGTCGAGGACCTGCCGGCGCACGGCCAGGCGGTCAGCGTCCGGTTCGCGGGGGAGGGCTCGTGACGACCCTCGACGACCTGCCGATCCGGGACGATCTGCGCGGCCTGAGCCCGTACGGGGCGCCGCAGCTCGACGTGCCGGTCCGGCTGAACACCAACGAGAACTCCTACCCGCTGCCCGAGCCGGTGGTGGACGCGATCGCCAAGGCCCTCGCGGCGGAGCTGCGCGACCTCAACCGCTACCCGGACCGGGACGCCGTGGCGCTCCGCGCCGACCTGGCGGCCTACCTCGGCCACGAGCTCACCGTCGACCAGGTCTGGGCGGCCAACGGCTCCAACGAGATCCAGCAGCAGCTGCTCCAGGCGTTCGGCGGCCCCGGCCGCACCGCGCTCGGCTTCACCCCGGCCTACTCGATGCACCCGCTGCTGGCGCTCGGCACCGGCACCGGCTGGGTCCCGGCGCAGCGCGGCGTCGACTTCGGCCTGACCGCGGCCGACGCGGTCGCCCAGGTCCGGGCACACCGGCCCGACGTGGTCTTCCTCTGCTCGCCGAACAATCCGACCGGCACCGCGCTCGACCCGGCCGTGGTCGCCGCCGTGCTGGACGAGGCGCCCGGCATGGTGATCGTGGACGAGGCGTACGCCGAGTTCGCCCGGCGGGGGACGGTCAGCGCGCTCGCCGTGCTGCCCGACCACCCCCGGCTGGTGGTCACCCGCACGATGAGCAAGGCGTTCGGCTTCGCCGGCGGGCGGCTCGGCTACCTGGCCGCCGACCCGGCCGTCGTGCAGGCGGTGCAGCTCGTGCGGCTGCCCTACCATCTCTCCGCGCTCACCCAGGCCGCCGCCCGCGCGGCGCTGGCCCACCGCGACGCCCTGCTCGGCACGGTCGCCGCGATCATGGAGCAGCGCGACCGGATCGTGGCGGAGCTGCGCGCCCGGGGGCACCGGGTCGCCGACAGCGACGCCAACTTCGTCCTCTTCTCCGTAGGCGGCGACCAGTCCGCCGCCTGGCGCACCCTGCTGGACGCGGGTGTGCTGGTCCGCGACGTCGGCCTGCCGGGCTGGCTGCGGGTCACCGCCGGCACTTCCGCCGAGACCGACGCCTTCCTTTCCGCCATGGAGAAAATTCGATGAGTCGCATCGCCCGGATCGAGCGGGTCACCAAGGAAACCAAGGTGCTCGTCGAGCTCGACCTCGACGGCACCGGCCGGGCCGACATCGAGACCGGCGTCGGCTTCTACGACCACATGCTGCACCAGATCGCCCGGCACGGCGGCTTCGACCTCACCGTGCACACCGTCGGCGACCTGGAGATCGACGCGCACCACACCATGGAGGACACCGCGCTGGCCCTGGGCGCCGCGTTCGACCGGGCGCTGGGCGACAAGGCCGGCATCCGGCGGTACGGCTCGGCCACCGTCCCGATGGACGAGGTCCTGGTCCGCGCCGCGGTCGATCTGTCGGGCCGGCCGTATGTGGTGCACGACGAGCCGGCGCTCGCGCCGTACATCGGGCCGGTCTACCCGACCAGCATGACCCGGCACATCTGGGAGTCGTTCGGCCAGGCCGCCCGGATCACCCTGCACATCGACGTGCTGCGGGCGGCCCGCCCCGGCGGCCACCCGGACGCCCACCACGTGGTCGAGGCCCAGTTCAAGGCGGTCTCCCGGGCGCTGCGCGAGGCCACCGCGATCGACCCGGGCGCGCGGGGCGCGATCCCCAGCACCAAGGGGGCACTGTGATGGGCGGGCTGCTGCCGACGCTGCTGCTGATCCTGGCCGGGGTGCTGGTCGGCGGGACATGGTCGCTGCACAAGCAGGGTGCGCCGCGCGGCACGGTGGTGGTCATCGGGCTGCTGGCCGTGCTGGCCTCCGCCGGCGGGCTGCTGTGGCTGCTGCCGGGGAAGGCGTGATGGGTAAGCGCCGGGTGGTGGTGCTCGACTACGGCTCGGGCAACCTGCGTTCGGCCGAGCGCGCTCTGGCGCGGGCCGGCGCGGCAGTCACCGTGACCGATGACCTGTCCGCCGCCGCCGAGGCCGAGGGCCTGGTGGTGCCGGGGGTCGGCGCGTTCGCCGCCTGCATGGCCGGGATCGAGGCGCTGGGCGCCGGCCCGGTCATCGCCGAGCGGGTCGCCGCCGGCCGGCCGGTGCTCGGCATCTGCGTCGGCATGCAGGTGCTCTTCGAGCACGGCGAGGAGCACGGCGTGGTCACCAAGGGGCTCGGCCTGCTGCCCGGCGGGGTGACCCGGCTGCCGGCGCAGCGGCTGCCGCACATGGGCTGGAACACCGTGCACGCCCCGGCGGGCTCGGTGCTCTTCGCCGGCCTGCCGGCCGATGCCCGGTTCTACTTCGTCCACTCGTACGGGGTGACCGATCCCGCCGCGCTGGCCGCGACCGGGGCGGCGGTGACCACCGCCGAGCACGGGGCGGAGTTCGTCGCCGCCGTCGAACGGGGTGTGCTGTCGGCGGCCCAGTTCCACCCGGAGAAGTCGGCCGACACCGGCGCTGCCCTGCTGCGCAACTGGCTGACGAGGATGGCTCGGTGAGCAAGGAGCGGGCCCGCCGCCGGGAGGCCCGGGCGGCCGAGCTTGAGCGGGAGCGGGCCGTCCGCCGCCGCCGGGTGGCCCGCCGGGAGCGCCGCCGCGCCCTGGTACGCCGGCTGACTCCGCCGCTGCGGCGCGGCCGGACGGGCCGGCTGGCCCGGCACACCCGGGGCGAGCGCGCCGCGATCGTGCTGCTCACCGGGTTGGCGATGGCCGGCATCTGGATTTTCGTCGACGACCTGGCGCTGCGGCTGGCGCTGGTCGGGTTGTTGCTGCTGGTCCTGCCGGCGATCGTGGTGATCGCCCTGGACCGTCGTACCTGATGCGAGGAGAGAAGCGTTGAGCCTCACCCTGTTGCCCGCCGTGGACGTCGCCGACGGCCAGGCCGTCCGGCTCGTGCAGGGCGCCGCCGGCAGCGAGACCGCGTACGGCGACCCGATCGAAGCGGCCCTCGCCTGGCAGGCCGACGGCGCGGAGTGGATCCACCTGGTGGACCTGGACGCCGCCTTCGGCCGGGGTTCCAACGCCCATCTGCTCGCCGAGGTGGTCCGGCAGCTCGACGTGAAGGTCGAGCTTTCCGGCGGCATTCGGGACGACGAGTCCCTGGCCGCCGCCCTGGGCACCGGGGCGGCCCGGGTCAACATCGGCACGGCCGCGCTGGAGGATCCGCAGTGGTGCGACCGGATCTGCGGCGAGTACGGCGACCGGGTGGCGATCGGGCTGGACGTACGCGGCCGTACCCTCGCCGCGCGGGGCTGGACCCGCGAGGGCGGTGACCTGTACGAGGTGCTGGAGCGGCTGGACAAGGCCGGTGCCTCCCGTTACGTGGTCACCGACATCACCAAGGACGGCACCATGCGCGGGCCGAACCTGGACCTGCTCCGTGAGGTGTGCGCCCGCACCGACGCCCCGGTGATCGCCTCCGGTGGCGTCTCCACCCTGGCCGACCTGCGTGCCCTGGCCAGCCTGGAAGGGTTGGGCGTGGAGGGCGTGATCGCCGGCAAGGCGCTGTACGCGGGGGCGTTCAGCGTCGCCGAGGCCCTCGCCACGTTGCGGGCCGCCGGGTGATGGCGGCCGCCGCCGTCACCCGGCTCGGTTCGGGCGGTCCGTGGGAGGACCGGTACGGCTACTCGCGGGTGGTCCGGGCCGGCGACCTGGCGATCACCGCCGGTTGCACCGCGACGGTCGACGGCCGGGTGGCGCACGTCGGGGACGCGGCGGGGCAGACCGCCGAGGCGCTGCGGATCGGCCTGG
Source organism: Micromonospora sp. NPDC006766 (assembly GCF_040636055.1). Classification (NCBI taxonomy): domain Bacteria; kingdom Bacillati; phylum Actinomycetota; class Actinomycetes; order Micromonosporales; family Micromonosporaceae; genus Micromonospora; species Micromonospora sp. NPDC006766. The sequence continues at coordinate 23,188 of NZ_JBEYIX010000046.1, forward strand.
CCGCGCTCGCCGAGGTGGGCGCGGGGCCGGTCGACGTGATCCGGACCCGGCTGTACGTGACCGACCGGAGCCACGCCGACGCGGTCGGGCGGGCGCACCAGGAGGTGTTCGGGGCGGTCCGCCCGGTGGCGACCATGGTGGTCGTGGCCGGGCTGATCGACCCGGACCTCCTGGTCGAGGTCGAGCTGGAGGCATACCTGCCGCCAGCGGCGGATAAGCTTTTGCCATGACGGTGGCGGTTCGGGTGATCCCATGTCTGGACGTGGACGCCGGGCGGGTGGTGAAGGGGGTCAACTTCCGCGACCTGCGGGACGCCGGTGACCCGGTGGAGTTGGCTGCGGCGTACGACCGGGCCGGCGCGGACGAGTTGACCTTCCTTGACGTCACCGCCTCGTCCAGCGATCGGGGCACCATGCTCGACGTGGTGCGGCGCACCGCCGAGTCGGTCTTCATCCCGCTCACTGTCGGCGGCGGGGTGCGGGCGGTCGCCGACGTCGACACCCTGCTGCGCGCGGGCGCGGACAAGGTCGGGGTGAACACCGCGGCGATCGCCCGGCCGGAGCTGATCGCCGAGATCGCCGACCGGTTCGGCCGGCAGGTGCTGGTGCTCTCCCTCGACGTGCGGCGCGCACCGGCCGGCGGCACGCCGAGCGGTTTCGAGGTGACGACGCACGGCGGTCGCCGGGGCACCGGCCTCGATGCGGTCGAGTGGGCCCGGCGCGGTGCCGAGCTGGGCGCGGGGGAGATCCTGCTCAACTCGATGGACGCCGACGGCACCAAGGCCGGCTTCGACCTGTCGTTGATCCGGGCGGTCCGGGGGGCCGTCGACGTGCCGGTGATCGCCAGTGGCGGCGCCGGCGCGGTGGCGCACTTTCCGCCGGCGATCGGCGCGGGCGCCGACGCGGTGCTGGCGGCGAGCGTCTTCCACTTCGGCGAGTTGACCGTCGGCGAGGTCAAGGACGCCCTGCGCGGCGCCGGTCACCCCGTGCGCTGACCCGAGTGGTCTTCGGGGGAGCGGCGCGGCATCGGGATCGAGCGGACCACGTATTCCTGAACGGCGGCGGCGTGGTCGTGCTCGGCGAGGTGCCAGTCGGATTCGCCCGGGGCGTGCCGGCGGCTCAGCACCCCCTGCACCGTGTCCACCGTGGTCCCCAGCCCGGCGCTCGGCCGGGTGCGCCACAGCCGTTCGCCGTCGGGGGTGATCCGGAACCAGCCGTCGGAGACGCTGACCAGGCCCGCGCCGGCCAGCCGGCGGACCGCGCCCTCCACTTCGTGTCGTTCGGGGATGGCCCGGTTGAGGTAGTCGGCGGTCGAGAGGACGTCAGCGAGGCGGACTCCCTCCGGACGACGGGTGGCGGCCGCCCGGCGGTGCCGCCCGGCACCGCTCGCGATCACCAGTGCAACGAAGATCCAGGCGTCGGTCCGGCGCCAATCGTTCTCCCCCATGCACGAATGATGCCCGGCGCGGGCGGCTGAGGAAATACCCGGCGTTGCCCCTCGGGTGTCACCGCAGCTCAGCGTCGGTCAGGCCGTCTCGCCTGCTGGTTGGGGCGGGCAGCCGATCGGCTCCACGGCGGCCGGCGCCGGCTGCGCGGGCACCGCGAAGAGCGGGATGAAGACCTGGGCGAGCGGCCCGATGGCGAGCGCGTAGGCGACGGTGCCGATGCCGACCGTGCCGCCGAGCAGCCAGCCGAGCGCCAGCACGGCCACTTCGATGACGGTGCGGACCAGCCGGATCGAGCGGTTGGGGTGGCGGGCGACGTACCCGGTCATCAGCCCGTCGCGCGGGCCGGGGCCGAGCGCCGCGCCGAGGTAGAGCCCGGTGGCCGCGCCGGTGGCGACGATTCCGGTGACCAGCATTGCGATCCGCGCCGGCAGGCCGTCGCCGGGTGGAAGGAGGGACAGGGTGGCGTCCACCATCAGGCCGACCACCACCACGTTGCTGACCGTGCCGAGGCCGGGGCGCTGCCGCAGCGGGATCCAGAGCAGCAGCACGAGGGCGCCGACCGCGATGGTGACCGTGCCGAAGGAGAGCCTGGTCTGCCGGGCGAGGCCCTGCTGGAACACGCCCCACGGGTCGAGGCCGAGGCCGGACCGGATCATGAGGGCCACGCTGACGCCGTAGAGGGTGAGCCCGACGTAGAGCTGGGTCAGTCGCCGAACCGGCCGGTACCGGAGATTGCCGATCGCTGCCATGCATGCCACTCTAGGGGCCAATTCTGGCTAGGATAGAGCCAATTACGGAGGAGTGGCCATGACGAGTCAGGTGCGTGGCGTCCAATTGGCTCGGTTGCTCGGTCAGTGGCACGCTCTGCCTGGCCGGCGGCGCAGCCCCGACTATGCCGCGCTCGCCGCCGCCGTCCGCGGCCTGCTCGCCGACGGCCGGCTTCCCCTGGGCGTACGCCTGCCCGCCGAGCGGGAGCTGGCGGAGGCGCTGCGGGTCAGTAGGACCACCGTCACCGCGGCGTACCGGGAGCTGCGGGAGAGCGGCCACCTGGCCAGCCGCCGGGGCGCCGGGAGCTGGACCATGCTGCCCGGCACCCACCGGGTGGCCAGCACCGGGCTCTGGACCCCGATCGACGAACGAGACATGATCGACCTCGGGGTGGCCGCGCTCGCCGCGCCGCCGCAGCTGCTGGCCGCCGCCCGGGCCGCCACCGAGGACCTGCCGCGCTACCTCGGCGGCGCCGGCTACCACCCGACCGGCATCATCGAGCTGCGCGAGGCGGTGGCCCACGCGTACACCGAGCGGGGGCTGCCGACCAGCCCGGAGCAGATCATGGTCACCAGCGGCACCCAGCACGCGCTGGACCTGGTGCTGCGGCTGGCCCTGTCGCCCGGCGGCGGGGTGCTGGTGGAGTCCCCGACCTATCCCAACGCCCTCGCCGCGTTGTCCGCCCGGCGGGCCCGGATCACCACCCACGGCCTGGCCACCGACGGCGCCGGCTGGGACGCCGACCTGCTGCTGGGCAGCATCCGGCAGGCCCGGCCGAAGGTGGCGTACCTGATCCCCGAGTTTCAGAACCCGACCGGTCACCTGATGGACACCGGGCTGCGTGAGCGACTCGTCGGGGCCGCACACGCCGCCGGGACCGATCTGATCGTCGATGAGTCCTTCGTGGACCTGCCGTTGGACGGCACCCTGATGCCGCCGCCGGTCGCCACGTTCGACCGGCACTCCCGAGTGATCAGCATCGGCGGGATGAGCAAGCCGTACTGGGGTGGGCTGCGGATCGGCTGGGTCCGGGCGTCCGCCCCGCAGGTGCAGCGGCTCGCCGCCGCGCGGGTCGGCGTCGACATGGCCAGCCCGGTGCTCGACCAGTTGCTCGCGGTGCACCTGCTGGCCGAGGCGGCGAGCATCGTGACCGCCCGGCGGACCCAGCTCGTCGCCCAGCGGGACGCGCTGGTCGGCGCGCTCGCCGAGCGGCTGCCCGACTGGCGGGTCGCGGTGCCGCGCGGCGGCGTCACCCTCTGGGCCGAGCTGGACGGGCCGATCTCCAGCGCGCTGGCCCGGGCAGCCGAAGAGGTCGGCGTACGGCTGGCGCCCGGGCCCCGGTTCGGCCTGGACGGCACCCTCGAACGGTTCCTGCGGCTACCCTTCACGCTGCCCGCCGCCGACCTGGTGGAGGCGGTCGGCCGGCTCGCCGCGGTCCGCTACGACCTGGACCGGACCGGCCGCTCGCAGTGGCGGGAGCCGTCCGTCATCGCCTGACCGCGCAGCCCCGGCCGGACCGCCGCCGAGCTACCCGGTTCGCGCTCGCCGGGCCGCCCGGGCTGCGAGACTGCGCGAGTGGGGAACAGCGGCGGCACCCGGTGGGCGAGCCTGATCCGGCTCGGCGCGCCGGGGTCCCGGGTGACCCGGCTGGAGCTCTTCTACGACCTGGTCTTCACCTTCGCGTTCCTCACCGTCACCGGCCTGACCGCGAGCCGGCCCAATTGGGTCAACCTGTTCCGGGCCCTGCTCGTGCTGGCGCTGCTCTGGTGGTCCTGGCAGGGTTTCGCCGCGCTCGGCAACATCGTCCGCTCCGACCAGGGCGTGCTGCCGGAGGTCGGCTTCGTCATGGTGGCCGCCACCTTCCTGCTGGTGCTGAGCATCCCGGGCGCGTTCGTCACCGAGCCCGGCGGGCTGAACGGTCCGCTGGTCTTCGCCATCTGCTATTTCCTGGTCCGCGCCCCACAACTCGCGGTCCTCGGCTGGGTGGCCCGGCCGGATCCGGTGCGGTTGCGGCTCTGGCTGAAGCTCGCCGCCCTGCCGGTGATCGCCACCGCGTTGCTGGTCATCGCCGGGCAGGTGCCGCCTCGGGTCGCCAGCGGTGCGCTGGCGACCGGGCTGCAGCTCGGCCTCTGGACGGCGGCGGTGCTGGTGGAGTACGTGGCGGGCATCATCTTGGGCGGCGGATACTGGGCGGTGATTTCCGCCGGGCACTGGGCGGAGCGCCACGGCCTCATGATCCTGGTCGCGCTCGGAGAGTCGATCATCGCGCTCGGGCTCGGGCCGAAGGCCATCAGCACGTTGCCGCTGACCGGGCCGGTGATGACGACCGCGGTGCTCGGCATCGCGATCGCCGCGGCGCTCTGGTGGGCGTACTTCGACACCCTGGTGTACGGGGTCGAGCAGCGGATGCACGGCACCCGGGAGCCGGCCGCCCGGGCCCGGCTGGCCCGGAACGCGTACACCTATCTGCACCTGCCGATGGTCGCCGGGATCATCTTCTTCGCCCTCGGGCTCAAGGACCTGCTCCACGAGGCGGCGTTGCCGCACACACCGGCCTGGGGGGAGCAGCTCGGCTCCTTCTGGGTGGCGGTCCTCTACGGCGGGGTCGCCGTCTATCTGCTCAGCCTCGCCGCCTGCGCGCTGCTGGTGCTGCGCACCCTGCGCTGGCCGCTGCTGGTGGGGGTGGCGGTGATCCTCCTGGTCGCACTGGGGGCGGCCTGGCTGCCGGAGCTGGTGGCGGTGGCGGTGCTGGCGGTGCTCTGCGTCGCCACCATGGTGGCCGAGACGCTCAACGAGGGCGGCCGGCGGCGGCAGATCCGGCAGCTCGCGTTGGCCGAGCAGTTCGCCGTCGAGGAGGAGCAGAACCGGTGGCGCCGGCAGCACCTGTGACCGGCCCCGAACGCGGCGGCGGCCCTGCCTCTCGCACGCAAGGGCACGGCCGCCGCCGGGTGGGGGACGTCACAGCTCGGCGAGGCTGCCCGCGTACATCTTCTCGATCTCGGCGGCGAAGTTGCTCTCCACGCTCCGGCGCTTGATCTTCAGCGACGGGGTGATCTCGCCGTGCTCGATGGTGAGGTCGCGGGGCAGAACGGTCACCTTCTTGACCGTCTCCCAGCGGTTGAGCTTGGCGTTGAGCTCCGCCAGGTAGCCCTCCACCATGGCCTGCGCCTCGGGCGAGGTGACGATGTCGGCGTAGTCGCGGCCGTCGAGGGGGCCGCCGGCCGTCCAGCCCCGGATCGCGTCCGCGTCGAGGGTGACCAGCATGGTGCAGTAGTTGCGGGCCTGCCCGATGACCATCGCCTGCGAGGTGTACGGGCAGATCGCCTTGAACATGCCCTCGATGTGCGACGGGGCGATGTACTTCCCGCCCGAGGTCTTGACCAGGTCCTTCTTCCGGTCGGTGATCCGCAGGTAGCCGTCGTCGTCGAGGCTGCCGATGTCCCCCGTGCGGAAGTAACCGTCGTCGGTTAACGCGGCGGCGGTCTCCTCGGGCAGGTTGTGGTAGCCGCGCATCACGGGCCGGCCGCGGAGCAGGATCTCGCCGTCGGTGTCGATCCGGCATTCGAGGTCGCCCATCGCCCGGCCCACCGTGCCGATGCGCAGCCCGTCCGGCGGGTTGACGAAGCTGCCCGCGCTGGTCTCGGTGAGGCCGTAGCCCTCGGAGATGGGCAGGTTGGCGGCGGCGAAGAAGGTGGCGATCTCCTGGCTGAGCGGCGCCGCGCCGGAGACCAGCACCCGGATCCGGCCGCCGAGCCGGGCCTGGAGCTTGCTGAAGACCAGCTTCTCGGCCAGCGCGTACCGCAGCTTGAGCCCGGCCGGCAGCGGCCTGCCGGCCTGCTCCAGGGCGACCTTCTCCTTGCCCACCGCGACCGCCCAGGCGAAGATCTTCGCCTTCGCGCCGCCGGCGTCCTGGGCGGTGGTGACCGCCTTGTTGTAGACCTTCTCGAAGACCCGGGGCGCGCCGCACATCAGCGTCGGCCGGACCACGGCGAGCAGCTCGACCAGCTTGTCCACCCGGCCGTCGACGTAGGTGGGCAGGCCGACGTGGGTGGCGCCGCAGAGCAGCGTCTTGCCGAATGAGTGGGACAGCGGCAGCCAGAGGTACTGGAGGTCGTCGTCGCGGAGCAGCTTCACCTTCTCCTGCGCCACCCCCTCCCAGCACCAGCCGCCGTGCAGCAGCTCGACGCCCTTGGGCCGGCCGGTGGTGCCCGAGGTGTAGATCAGGGTGGCCAGGTGGTCCGGGCCGATGCCGGCGACCAGCATATCGATCAGGTCCGGCTCGTTGGCCAGGGTTCGGGTGCCGCGCTCCTCGAGGTCGGTCAGGGTGAGCTGCGGAACGGTCGCCGCCGGATCCGGTTCGCCGTCGAAGAGCACCACGTGGGTCAGCGCCGGCAGCTCCGCGCCGGCGATCTTCGCCGCCTGGGCCGGGTTCTCGGCGAAGAGCACCCTCGACCCGGAGTCGGCGACGATGTAGGTCGCGTCCTCCGGCTCCGTGGTCGGGTAGACGGTGGTGGTGGCCCCGCCCGCGCACATGATGCCGAAGTCGGCGACCACCCAGTCGAGCCGGGTGTTCGCCAGGATCGCCACCGGGTCCTCCAGGCCGACGCCGAGCCCGTGCAGGCCGGCGGCGACCGCCTTGGCGCGCTGCCCGACCTGCTCCCAGCTCAGCCAGACCGGCCCGGAGTCGTCCGGGGCGGGATGGCCGAACGCGGGCCGGTCGGGGGTCGCCGCCACGCGCCTGAGGAACATGTCGGGGATGGAACGGTACGGTACATCGAAAGCCATCGCGGTAGCCGCCTTCGGGGATGGGAGGACGTGATGGGGGTCACGCCGATCTGCGGTTACCGAAGAGTATGGCCTGTTCCCGGGCAGCGGCTAGTGCGGTGTCCTACCTCAGGCGTACCGGGAAGCGGCCAGTGACCAGTCGTAGGTGGCCCGGATCCAGTTCCGTCGGGTCGTGAGGAAGGCCTGTACCGACGCATCCGCCCCGCTGGCCAGCGCCGCCTCCCGCCGCGCATACTCGGCCAGGCCCTCGTTGAACCGGGTGGCCGCCGCGTCCAGCGCGGCCGTCTCGCCCTGCCCGGTCTCGCCGAGGATCGTGGCGACCAGGTTGTGCGCGTCCGACGTGCCGGCGCGCTCCTTGTCGTAGGAGAACACGTCGTTGCACCAGCAGACCAGGTCGGAGGCGATGGCGTCCAGGGCGGCCAGCGCCGGATCCGCCCGCCGGCCCACCTCGGGCGGCCCGTCGTACGCCAGGTCGGTGACGGTGAAGCTGGGCCGGGTGCCACCGGTGTGCCGGCGCATCTGCACATACTCGGCCACCCCGGGCACCCGGCGGTGCTCCCGGTTCGCCGCCTCCCAGAGCAGCGCCAGCAGATATTCCCGCAGCTCGTAGACCAGGCGCATCAGCAGGGCCGGCCGCCGCCGGGCGCGGACCCGCCGACACAGGTCGTCCAGCGCGACCCCGAGCGGGCCCAGACCGGCCGGCGCCGGGAAGGCCGGGTCGCCGTGCCGGTCGAGCACCGCCAGCAGCCCCGCCACGGTCGGGGCGAGCCGGGTCGGGCTGGCGGCGAGGCCGTCCTCGTCGCAGGCGTCGTCCATCACGAACAGCCAGCAGATCAGGTCGGTGAGCAGGCGCAACCCCTCCACCGGCGCCTCCGGGCAGGCCCGGCCCGCCAGGTCCGCCGGGTTGGCGGCGGTTAGCCGGTGCAGGCCCGCCGAGGTGTCGATCAGGCCCAGTTCGCGTACCCATCCGGCGCTCTCCGCGGCCACCCGCTCGACCCCGTCGTGCCGCCGCACGGGGAAGGGAGGTTCGCGTAGTGCCGAGACCGCGAAGCTGCGCATCCCTGTCTCCCCCTGTGCCGCCGCTCAGCAGTGAACCGACGGGACAGGAGCCTACGACAGCGGGTATCGGCCGTGGTCACTCGGGTGGTGCAATTTTCATCTTTCGTCTTGACCGTTTTCGCCCACCCAGCTCAGCGGCCCAGGCGGGCCGCCCGCAACCGGCTCGCCGCCGCGGCCGGGCCGTCCACCTGCACCCGAGCCACCCGCTGCCGACCGGACAGGAAGAGCACCAGCTCACCGGGGCTGCCCACCACCCGCAGCCGCGCGCCGCCCCGGCCGGCGGCGCGCTCGCCATGACCGGGCGCCTGGATCAGCAGGTCCGCCGGGAATCGGCGCAACGCCACCCGGGCCAGGAAGGCCGCCCGCTTCCACAACACCGCGGCCAAGCCCGCCGGCAGGTCCCGGGGCAGCCAACCCGGCTGCGCCCGGCGTACGTCCTCGTGGTGGACGAAGAACTCCATGGTGTTGGTCAGCTCGTCGGCGAGCGGGTTGCTCACCGGGCTCCACACCGGCGGCCGGCGGACCCGGGCCACCAGGTCGGCGTACGGGCCGGCGGCCACCCGCCGACGCACCGCCTCGCCGTGCCGGCGCAGCGGCGGCAGCAGGATGCCGCCGGCCGCGTCCGGCCGGCGCTCCCGCACCAGCAGGTGCGCCGCGAGGTCGCGGGTGGTCCAACCCTCGTTGACCGTCGGGGCGTCCGGCCCCAGATCCAGCAGCAGATCGGCGAGCGCCTCGCGCTCCGATCGGGCGTACCGCGGCATGGGCCCGATCGTAGGCCCGCGGCGGCCCGGTGGCGTGGGTCGGTCGCCGGGCATGTCCCATCCGGTTCGGCGGAACTGGCCTCGACCGGTAAGGATGTGGGAGAAAACTGTCGCTTACGGCGGGGGAACAGCGTGGCGAGCAAGACAAGTCGGGACGTCCTCGGCAGAGGGCTGCGGGTGCTCGGGCGGGCCATCCGGGAGCAGCCACGGATCTTCGCGGCCGCGGTGACCGGCAGCGTGCTCTTCGGCCTCATGGTGATCGGCAGCGCATTCGTCGTCGGCGGGGTGGTCGGCGAGGTGGCCGCCCCGGCCATCGCCCGTGGTTCGGTGGCCCGCGGCACGCTCGCGCTCGCCGCGGCCGCCCTGTTCGGGATCAGCGTGCTGCGGGTGGTCGGCATCTTCGGCCGCCGCCTCGGCGCCGGCTACATGCAGTACGCGCTGCAGGCCGACTACCGCCGCCGGGTCACCCGCCGCTACCTCGACCTGCCGCTGTCCTGGCACCACCGCAACGCCACCGGCACCCTGCTCTCCAACGCCAACTCGGACGTGGAGGCCGCCTGGTACCCGATCGCGCCGCTGCCGTTCGCCGTCGGCACCCTGGTGATGCTCGTCGGCGCGGTGGTCTCGCTCTTCCTCACCGACTGGGCCCTCGCCCTGGTCGGTCTCGCGGTCTTCCCGGCGCTGTTCGCGCTCAACGTGGTCTACTCCCGCCGGATGGCCCCCCGCCAGGCCCGCGCCCAGCGGCTCCGGGCCGAGGTCAGCGGCATCGCCCACGAGAGCTTCGACGGCGCGCTGGTGGTCAAGACGATGGGCCGCGAGGCGCAGGAGACCGCCCGGTTCGCCGCCCGGGCCGGCGAGCTGCGCGACGCGCTGATCTCCGTCGGCCGGCTGCGCGGTGTCTTCGACCCGATGCTGGAGACCCTGCCCAGCCTCGGCACCCTCGCCGTGCTGGTGGTCGGCGCGTTGCGCCTGGGGCAGGGCGCGATCACCGTCACCGAGCTGGTCAGCGTCGCGTTCCTGTTCACGGTGCTGGCCTTCCCGGTCCGGGCCATCGGCTGGGTGCTGGCCGAGCTGCCGCGCAGCGTCGCCGGCTGGGACCGGGTGCGGCACGTTCTCGACGCCACCGGCGAGATGCCGTACGGGGAGGCGACCCTCGACCCGGCCGCGTCGACGCCGGCCACCCTCGCCTTCCGCGACGTTCACTTCGGTTACGAACCGGCCGAGGCGCACCTGCCCGGCACCGAGGTGCTCGGCGCGGTCAGCTTCACCGTGCCGGCCGGGAAGACGATCGCCCTGGTCGGGTCGACCGGCGCCGGCAAGTCCACCATCGCTTCGCTCGCCGTCCGGCTGGTCGACCCCCGCAGCGGCACGATCACCCTGGACGGCATCGACGCCCGCGAGCTGAGCGCCGCCGCGCTCGCCGCGAACGTGGCCCTGGTCGCCCAGGTGCCGTTCGTCTTCGACGACACCGTCCGGGCCAACATCACCCTGGACCGGCCCGGGATCGGCGACGAGGAGGTCTGGGCGGCGCTGCGGCTGGCCGAGGCGGACGGCTTCGTCGCCGCGCTGCCCGACGGGCTGGACACCATGGTCGGCGAGCGGGGCACCTCGCTCTCCGGCGGCCAGCGGCAGCGGCTCACCCTGGCTCGGGCGCTCGCCGGCCGCCCCCGGCTGTTGGTGCTCGACGACGCCACCAGCGCCGTCGACCCGCGGGTGGAGGCGGCCATCCTGGCCGGACTGCGCACCCCGACCGAGGGTGCGGCGCCCGCGTCGATCCTGGTGGTCGCCTACCGGCGGGCCACCATCGCGCTCGCCGACGAGGTCATCTACGTGGAGCACGGGCGGGTGGTCGCCCGCGGGACCCACGCCGATCTGCTCGCGACCGTGCCCGGCTACACCGACCTGGTCACCGCGTACGAGCAGGCCGAACAGGAACGCGAACAGCCCCGCCCGTACGACGAGGTCAGCCCGCTGACCTCCGGCCTGGAAGTCGAGGTTGACCGGTGAGCGCGAGTACGACGACGGCGGAGGCCGAGCGGCCGGCGGCGGCGACCGAGTCGACCTGGCGGACGCTGCGGCGTGGCCTGGCCCTCTCCCCGGAGCTGAAGACCGGGCTGGCCGGCACGCTCGGGCTGGCGCTGGTCTACATGATCGGCCGGGTCGCCGTGCCGGTGGCCGTCCAGCGCGGCATCGACCACGGCATCGTGGGCGGGCTCGACGTGGACGTGATCTCGCTGACCGTGATCGCCACCGCCGCCGTGCTGGTCGTCACCACCGCCTGCGGCTATCTGATGATGCGCCGACTCTTCACCGTCAGCGAGACCGCCCTGGCCGGGGTGCGCACCCGGGCCTTCCGGCACGTGCACGACCTGTCGATGCTGCACCAGCAGTCCGAGCGGCGCGGCTCGCTGGTCTCCCGGGTCACCAGCGACGTCGACCAGATCACCCAGTTCCTGCAGTGGGGCGGCGTGATCCTCATCGTCAACCTGGGCCAGCTCGTGGTGACCACGGCCGTCATGCTGGCGTACTCCTGGCAGCTGACCCTGGTGGTGGTCGGCGCGTTCACGCCGGCGGTGCTGGTGATCCGGGTGCTGCAGCGCCGCCTCGCCGGCGCGTACGGCCTGGTCCGTCAGCGGACGGGCGCCCTGCTCGGCACCATCGGCGAGAGCGTGGTGGGCGCCCCGGTGATCCGGGCGTACGGGATCGCCGGGCGCACCGCCCGGCGGTTGGACACGGCGATCGAGGGGCAGCGGCGGGCCCAGCAGGGGGCCATCCGGATCAGCATCCTGGGCAGCTCGGTGGGGGAACTGGCCGCCGGCCTGGCCCTGGCCGGCGTGGTGGTCGTCGGGGTCAACCTCGGTGTCGACCGGACCCTGTCCATCGGCCAGCTCACCGCGTTCCTGTTCCTGGTGACCCTGTTCATCCAGCCGGTGCAGATCGCCACCGAGGTGCTCAACGAGGCGCAGAACGCGATCGCCGGCTGGCGACGGGTGCTCGACGTGTTGGACGTCGCGCCGGACGTGGCCGACCCGGGGGAGCGGGGACGGGAGCTGCCGCCCGGCCCGCTGGACATCCGCTTCGCGCGGGTCACCTTCGCCTACCCGGGCGGGCCGCCGGTGCTGCATGGCGTGACCCTGGACATTCCGGCGAAGAGCCGGGTGGCCGTGGTCGGTGAGACCGGTAGCGGCAAGACCACCTTCGCCAAGCTGCTCACCCGGCTGATGGACCCCACCGAGGGCGAGGTGCTGCTCTCCGGCGTACCGCTGCGCCAGGTGCGGTTCGGCTCGCTGCGATCCCGGGTGGTGATGGTGCCGCAGGACGGTTTCCTCTTCGACGCCACCGTCGGGGAGAACGTCCGCTTCGGCCGCCCGGAGCTGACCGACGCGCAGCTCATCGCCGCCTTCACCGAACTGGGCCTGGCGGACTGGCTGGACGGGCTGCCGGCCGGGCTGGACACCCCGGTCGGCGAGCGCGGCGAGGCGCTCAGCGTCGGCGAACGGCAGCTCGTCGCGCTGGCCCGGGCGTACGTGGCCGACCCCGACCTGCTGGTGCTCGACGAGGCGACCAGCGCCGTCGACCCGGCCACCGAGGTACGCCTGCAGCGCACCCTGGACGCGGTCACCCGGGGCCGGACCACGCTGGCCATCGCCCACCGGCTCTCCACCGCGCAGGCCGCCGACGAGGTGATCGTGGTGGACCGGGGCCGGATCGTCCAGCGTGGCCCCCACGACGAACTGGTGAAGGATCCCGACTCGGTCTACGCCCTGCTCTACGCCTCCTGGCTGGAGCAGACCCGTTAGCCCGAGCGCCCCGCCACCATCGACGGTGCGGGGTGGGCGCCGGAAAAACTCCTCAGCCCGTCAGGTCGCCGGTGAGGTAGCGCTGCACGGTCGGGCCGATCGCGGTGACCAGGTGTTCCGGATCGGCGGTGGCGATCGGGTCGATGCGGATGACGTAGCGCGTCATGATCAGGCCGGCCAGTTGGCTGGCCACCAGCGCCCCGCGCAGGGCCCGCTCGGCGGGGTCGACGTCGAGGTGCTCGACGACCCGGCGCAGCACCTGGGTGACCAGGAACTCGCGCAGCAGCCGGGCGGTCCACTCGTTGTTCACGGCGGAGCGCAGCAGGGCCAGCCCCGCCGTGCCGACCGGCGAGTCCCAGATCGTCAGGAAGGTGCGGACCAGCCGCTCGCCCACCCCGTCCGGGCCGGCGGCGAGCACGGCCGGAAGCAGCTCGGCCGGGTCGATCGGGATCGCCACGGTGGCCCGGAACAGCTCCTCCTTGGTGCCGAAGTAGTGGTGCACCAGCGCCGGGTCCACCGCCGCGGCGGTGGCGATCGTCCGGATCGAGGCGGCGTCGAAGCCGCGCTCGGCGAACGCCGCGCGGGCCGCCGCGAGGATGGCCGCCCGGGTGTCCGGCCTGCCGGGGCGCCGGCCGGTGCGTCGAGCCATCAACCGCTGCGCCGGCGCAGCGTCGCGGCGGCGAGCACGAGGGCCGCCACCGCCGCCCCGGCCACGATCGCCACGTCCCGCCACATTGTCGCGGTCGGCTCGGCATGCGCGCCGACCTCCTGGAGCGCCTCGACCGCGTACGACAGGGGCAGCACGTCGCTGACGGCGTGGAGCCAGCCGGCCATCTGCCCCCGCGGCACGAACAGTCCGCAGAGCAGCACCTGCGGCAACACCACCACCGGCATGAACTGCACGGCCTGGAACTCGGTGCGGGCGAAGGCGGAGCAGAACAGCCCGAGCGCCACGGCGAGCACCGCGTTGACCCCGGCGATCATGACGACCAGCCACAGGCTGCCGGCGGTGTCCAGCCCGAACACCCGGTAGGCCACCAGCGACGCGATGGTCGCCTGCACCACGCCGGCCAGTCCGAACGCGATGCCGTAGCCGAAGAGCAGGTCGAGCTTGCCCAGCGGGGTGGTGAGAAGCCGTTCCAGCGTCCCGGTGGTGCGCTCCCGGAGCATGGCGATGCTGGTCACCAGGAACATGATGGTGAACGGGAAGAAGCCCAGCATGATCAGCGCGACCCGGTCGAAGACGCTCGGCTGCCCGGGCGGGTGGGGCTGGTCGACGTACATGTAGTAGACCAGCGCGAGCAGCACGTTGGGCACCACGACGAGCAGCGCGACGGTCCGCCGGTCGTGCCGGAGCTGGCGCAGGATCCGCCCGGTGGTGGCGGCCAGGATGCGGGGGTTCACGACCCTTCCCCTCCGGCGGGCGTCCGGCCCGCCTCGCTCGCCCGGATCAGCCGCAGGAACGCCTCCTCCAGGTCCTCGGTGTCGGTGGTGGCGCGGATCGCGTCCGGGGTGTCGTCGGCGATGAGCCGGCCGTCCCGGATGAGCAGCAGCCGGTCGCAGCGGGCCGCCTCGTCCATCACGTGGCTGGACACCAGCAGCGTGGTCCCGGCGGCGGCCAGGGCGTGGAACCGGGCCCACAGGTCGGCCCGTAGCACGGGGTCCTGGCCGACGGTCGGCTCGTCGAGGATGACCAGCTCCGGGTCGCCGACCAGGGCGCACGCCAGCGAGGCCCGGCTGCGCTGCCCGCCGGAGAGGGTGCCGACCAGTTGGTCGGCGGCCTCGGCCAGCCCGACGTCGGCCACCGCGCGGTCCGCCTCGGCCCGGCCGCGTCCCTGGAGCACGGCGAAGTAGCGCGCGTTCTCCCCGACGGTCAGGTCGGCGTAGACGCTGGGCGCCTGGGTCAGGTAGCCCACCCGGTGCCGCAGCTGTGCCGTGCCGGCCGGCCGGCCGAGCACGGTCACCGTGCCTGAGCCGATCGTCTGCACCCCGACGATCGCGCGCATCAGGGTGGTTTTGCCGCTGCCGCTCGGCCCGAGCAGCCCGGTGACCGTGCCGCGGGGCACCGCGCAGGAGATGCCCTGGAGCACCCGCCGCCGGCCCCGGTCGACCATCAGGTCACGGACCACGACCGCGTCATCCATTGGCCGCCTCCGAACTCATCAACCGTTGAAATCAACGCTAGTCGAATCGTGCACGGACACGCAACGGTCAATGTCGAGTCGGGCACTAGGCTTCGCAACGGACACCGTGTCCGTCAACGGTCATTGCGCCGAAGATCGGACTCCGGCACCATGTCGCGGTGGGTCCCGCTCCGCTGCCCGACACCGGATTCCTCGACGAGTGGGCCGCCCGCCTGCGCCAGGGCACGGACCGTCCCGTGGTCGGCATCATGCTGCGTGGCAGCCACGCGCGGCAGGCCGCCACCGAGCACAGCGACGTCGACGTCGACGTGCTGGTCACCGACGAGGAACGGCCGGCCGCCCCGGCTCCCGGCACGACGGCCCGGCCCGCCGCCCCGTACGCCGCGCGCCGGGCGTACCTGGTCGAGTTCGCGGGTCGCCTGGTGCACGTCTCGGTGGCCGCCCGGGACGTCCGCTCCTGGGTGCGCCGACTCGGCCGGCCGGCCGACTGGGCGTTCGGGCTGCCGGTCACCGCGCCCGCCCGGCTGATCTGGGCCGCGCCGGAGTGGCGGCGCCGGATCGACCTGCCGGTGCTCTGCCAGCCCGCCGACGAGCCCCGGCTGGAGGAGATCATCGCCATCCTGGGCAAGATCGCCGGGGCCTGGTGGGCCGGCGACCCGGTGGGGGTCCGGCTCGCCGCCGCCGACCTGGCCCGGCTCTGCCCGTCCGTGTTGCGGCTGGTGAACCCCTCGGTTCGGGTGGCCGCCCGCCGGGACGCCCTCGCCGCCGCGCTGGACCTTCCGGTCGCCCCGCCCGGCTACCGCGACGACATGCTGCGCTGCCTTGGGCTGCGCCCTGGCGACACCGGCGATGTCGCCGCCGCCGCTGGCCGGCTGGTCACCGGGATCGTCCCGCTCATCCGCCGGTACGCCGAGGAGATCGCCGTGGTGGCCGGCGTCGACCTGGCGGACGCTCTGGCCGACGGCCGGCTGGACCGCTACCTGAGCCAACTGACCCACGCGCTCGACCGTCCCGTGGACACCTCCCGGGACACGTCGTCGGTGCCCGCCCCACGTGCGGGAGAATGGCTCACCGTGCCCGCCTCTGACGCGCCGGTGACCGGCGCCCCCACCAACTCCGGCGGTGCCGTGGCTCCCGGCCCGGCCCGCCCGTCCCGGCTCGACCCGGCCATCGCGGCCCGGCTGCGCCGTACCCCCGACGGCCTGGTGGCCGCGGTGGTGCGCCAGCACGACTCGGGCGAGGTGCTGATGGTCGCCTGGATGGACGACGAGGCGCTGCACCGCACCCTGACCACCGGTCGGGCCACCTACTGGTCGCGCAGCCGCCAGGAATACTGGGTCAAGGGCGCCACCTCCGGCCACCACCAGTACGTCCGTGCCGTGGCGCTGGACTGCGACGGTGACGCCCTGCTGGTCAGCGTCGACCAGGTCGGCCCGGCCTGCCACACCGGGCACCGGAGCTGCTTCTTCACCGAGCTGCCCCTCGGCGCACCGGAGGCGACGCCATGACCGACGGCACGGTCAGCCCGGAGCTGGCCACCTTCGCCGACCTGGCAGCCCGCTGGCGGGTCGTGCCGGTCACCCGGCGGCTGCTGGCCGACGCGGAGACCCCGGTCGGCGTCTACCGCAAGCTCGCCGGCGGCCCGGGCACGTTCCTGCTGGAGTCCGCCGAGCAGGGCGTCGGCTCGGCCGGGACGGCCTGGTCCCGTTACTCGTTCGTCGGCGTGCGCAGCGGCGCCACCCTCACCGAACGCGACGGCGCGGCGGTCTGGGCCGGCGAGCCGCCCGCCGGCGTGCCGGCCACCGGCGACCCGGTGGCGGTGCTCCGGGAGACCGTCGCCGCCCTGGCCGGCCCGGCCTGGGACCCGGCCAGCGGCATGCCGCCGCTCACCGGGGGCATGGTCGGCTACCTCGGCTACGACCTGATCCGCCGCTTCGAGCGGCTGCCCGAGCTGACCGAGG
The DNA here is from genome assembly GCF_040636055.1 of Micromonospora sp. NPDC006766. Taxonomy (NCBI): domain Bacteria; kingdom Bacillati; phylum Actinomycetota; class Actinomycetes; order Micromonosporales; family Micromonosporaceae; genus Micromonospora; species Micromonospora sp. NPDC006766. The sequence continues at coordinate 39,913 of NZ_JBEYIX010000046.1, forward strand.
ACGACCTCGACCTGCCCGAGCTGGGCCTGATGCTCGCCACCGACCTGGTGGTGCTCGACCACTACGAGGGCTCGGCGATCCTGGTCGCCAACGCGGTCCTGCCGCCGCTGGACGCGCCCGGCCGTCCGGAGCTGGTTGCGGCGGCGTACCACCACGCGGTGGGGCGGTTGGACGCGATGACCGCGGCGCTGTCCCGGCCGATCCCGCCCATGATCTCGGCGGTCGCCCGGCCCCCGGCCGGCGAGGTGGCCAGCCGTACGCCCGAGGGCGGCTACCCGAAGGCGGTGGCGGCGGCCAAGGAGGCGATCCGGGCCGGCGAGTGCTTCCAGATCGTGCTCAGCCAGCGGTTCGAGCGGGACACCCACGCCGACCCGCTCGACGTATACCGGGTGCTGCGCACCACCAACCCCAGCCCGTACATGTACCTGCTGCGTTTCGACGGCTTCGACATCGTCGGCTCCTCCCCGGAGGCGCACCTGAAGGTCAGCGTCGGCGCGGACGGTCGGCGGCGGGCGCTGCTGCATCCGATCGCCGGCACCCGGCCGCGCGGCGGCTCCCCGCAGGCGGACGCCCGGCTCGCCGCCGAGCTGCTCGCCGACCCGAAGGAACGGGCCGAGCACGTCATGCTGGTCGACCTGGGCCGCAACGACCTGGGGCGGGTGTGCCGTCCGGGCACGGTCGAGGTGCCGGAGTTCGCCACCGTCGAGCGGTACAGCCACGTCATGCACATCGTCTCCACCGTGGTGGGGGAGCTGCGCGAGGACCGCACCGCCTTCGACGCGCTCGCCGCCACCTTCCCCGCCGGCACCCTCTCCGGGGCGCCGAAGGTGCGGGCCATGGAGATCATCGAGGAGTTGGAGCCGGTCCGTCGGGGCCTCTACGGCGGTACGGTCGGCTACTTCGGCTTCGGTGGTGACCTCGACATGGCCATCGCCATCCGTACCGCGCTGATCCGCGAGGGCCGGGCCTACGTGCAGGCCGGGGCTGGGGTGGTGGCCGACTCCGATCCCGCCGCCGAGGAGCAGGAGACCCGGAACAAGGCCGCCGCGGTGCTCGCCGCGATCGCCGCCGCCGAGACCCTGAGGCCGGCCCGATGAGTACGCCGACTCCGACCGCGCGCAGCCGGCGTGAGCTGACGTACGCGGTGCTGCTCTGCCTGGCCGGTGCGGGGCTGGCCCTGTGGGCGGTGACCCGGACCTGGTCGGTCGAGGTGACCGCCCGGGGGCCGCTGCCGGCGGCGCGGCACGCGCGCACCGGCACGGACCTGCTGCCCTGGGTCTCCGCCCTCGCCCTGGTCGGGCTGGCCGGCGGCGGCGCGGTGCTGGCCACCCGGGGCCGGGTTCGGCGTCTGCTGGGCGGTCTGCTGACCCTGGTCGGGCTGGCCGTGGCGGCCGGTGGCGGCTACGGCCTGGCCGCAGCCCTCGCCGGGGCCGGCCGGCAGTGGCCGGCGCTGGTGCTGGTCGGCGGGCTGATCGCGACGGCCGGCGGGGCGCTCACCGGGCTGCGCGGCGACGGCTGGCCGGCGATGGGCGCCCGCTACGAGCGGCGGGCCCGCCCGGCGGGCCGGGCGGACGACCGACCGGCGGTGGAGCGGGGCACCCGGGACGCCTGGGAGGCGCTCGACCGGGGCGAAGACCCGACGGTCAGCTGACCGGCCGGTCGTTTCGCGCGTCGCGGCGCTCCGGCAGCGCGTCGCGGGCGGCGACCAGTTCGGCCACCCGGCGGTCCAGTTCGCGGCGCTGCGCGGCACGGGCCCGGTCGGCGCAGACCGCCTCCCAGGCGTTGCCGCGGGCGGTTCGCATCCGGCTGTCGCCGACCACGGCGCGTTCGAAGGAGTGCACCACACCGACGGCGAGCGACGCCACGGTCCGGGAGATGGTGGTGAGCCCGAGGGAATTCGGCTCGTTGGCGCTCATGGTCACCCCGCACGAGATTGTTGGCGCCCGAACGGTCGCCTCATCGAGTCTGCCCGATCGGCATCCTGCCCGGCTCGCGTTTCGTCGCCGTGACGCGCACGTCACAGGCGGGGTGGCCCTGCGTGACATTCTGTTCACCGAGGCAGGCCATCATGCCACAGCCCATCTGGTGAGGTGCGCCATACCCCCCGGCACCCGGCGCGAGGCAGCGACCCCTAGCATCGGCGCATGACACCCGGAGAGGGGAGTCCGTTGGTGACTGCTGAGCATGCGCACGCGGAGGGGGACGAGGCCGGTTCGACGGCTTCCGCAGGCGTACTCGACGAGATCCTGGCTGGCGTGCGTGAGGACGTGGCCCGGCGACAGGAACAGGTGCCGCTGGAGCGGATCCGCGAGTTGGCCGCCGCCGCGCCGCCACCGCTGGACGCGTACGCGGCCCTGCGCCGGCCCGGTGTGGCCGTGATCGCCGAGGTCAAGCGCGCCTCGCCGTCCAAGGGGCGGCTGGCCGAGATCGCCGACCCGGCCGACCTGGCCGGCGAGTACGCGGCCGGCGGCGCCCGGGCGATCAGCGTGCTGACCGAGGGCCGCTGGTTCGGCGGGTCGCTGGACGACCTGGCGGCCGTGCGGGCCGCGGTCAAGATCCCGGTGCTGCGTAAGGACTTCGTGGTCTCCAGCTACCAGGTGCACGAGGCGCGGGCGCACGGCGCCGACCTGGTGCTGCTGATCGTCGCGGCGCTCGAGCAGAACGCGCTGGTCGGGCTGCTGGAACGGATCGAGTCGCTCGGGATGACCGCGCTGGTCGAGGTGCACACCGAGGAAGAGGCCGACCGGGCCCTGGAGGCCGGCGCGCAGGTGATCGGGGTCAACGCCCGTGACCTGCGTACCCTGGAGGTCGACCGCTCGGTGTTCGAGCGGATCGCGCCCGGCCTGCCCAGCAGCGTCGTCAAGATCGCCGAGTCCGGGGTGCGCGGTCCGCACGACCTCATCCGGTACGCCTCGGCGGGCGCCGACGCGGTCCTGGTGGGCGAGGGCCTGGTCACCCAGAAGAGCCCTCGTGAGGCGGTCGCCGAGCTGGTCAACGCCGGCAACCACCCGGCCACGCCCCGTCCGGTGCGCTGAGCCGCGCCGGTACCGACACGTCTGGAGAGGACAGCGCGATGACCGCTGACGCCCCGGCCGCCCAGCTTCCCGACGCCGCCGGTCATTTCGGCCGGTTCGGCGGGCGCTTCGTTCCGGAGGCGCTGGTCGCGGCGCTCGACGAGCTGGACGCGGCGTACCGGAAGGCGATGGCCGACGAGGAGTTCCGCGCCGAGTTCGACGCCCTGCTGCGCGACTACGCCGGCACGCCCTCTCGGCTCTACGAGGCCCGGCGGTTCTCGCAGCAGGCCGGCGCGCGGATCCTGCTCAAGCGGGAGGACCTCAACCACACCGGCGCGCACAAGGTCCGCAATGTGCTCGGCCAGGCCCTGCTCACCAAGCGGATGGGCAAGACCCGGGTGATCGCCGAGACCGGCGCCGGGCAGCACGGGGTGGCCACCGCCACCGCCGCCGCCCTGTTCGATCTCGAGTGCGTGGTCTACATGGGTGAGGTGGACACCCAGCGGCAGGCGCTCAACGTGGCCCGGATGCGGATGCTCGGCGCTACCGTGATCCCGGTCACCACCGGCTCGCGGACGCTCAAGGACGCGATGAACGAGGCGATGCGGGACTGGGTCGCCAACGTCGACCGCACCCACTACCTGATCGGCACCGCCGCCGGCCCGCACCCGTTCCCCGAGATGGTCCGGGACTTCGTCCGCGGCATCGGCGAGGAGGCCCGTCAGCAGTGCCTCGACCTGACCGGCGGCCTGCCGGACGCGGTCGCCGCCTGCGTGGGCGGCGGCTCCAACGCGCTGGGCATCTTCCACGCCTTCGTGCCCGACGCCGGGGTCCGGCTCTACGGCTTCGAGGCCGGCGGCGCGGGCGTGACGACCGGCCGGCACGCGGCCAGCATCACCGGCGGCACCGCCGGCGTGCTGCACGGCACCCGCACGTACGTGCTGCAGGATGAGGACGGGCAGACGATCGAGTCGCACTCGATCTCGGCCGGGCTGGACTACCCGGGCGTCGGGCCGGAGCACGCCTGGCTGCACGACACCGGCCGGGCGACGTACCTGCCGGTCGACGACGACGAGGCGATGGCCGCGTTCGAGCTGCTCTGCCGCACCGAGGGGATCATCCCGGCGATCGAGAGCTCGCACGCCCTCGCGGGCGCCTGCAAGATCGCTCCGCAGCTCGCCGCCGAGCTGGGTCGGGAGCCGGTCATCGTGGTCAACCTCTCCGGGCGGGGCGACAAGGACGTGCACACCGCCGGCAAATACTTCGGCATCCTCGACAAGGAGTAAAGATCATGAGCCGGATCGGGGTGGCGTTCGACAAGGCCAAGGCGGACGGTCGGGCCGTGCTGGTCGGCTGCATGCCGGCCGGGTTCCCGACAGTCGAGGGCAGCATCGCGGCGATGAAGGCCATGGTCGAGGCGGGCGTGGACGCCATCGAGGTGGAGATTCCCTACACCGACCCGGTGATGGACGGCCCGGTCATCCAGCGGGCCAGCGACATCGCCCTGGCCGGCGGGGTGCGTACCCGGGACTCGCTGCGCGTTGTCGAGGAGGTGGCGGCGACCGGCGCGTCCGTGTTCATCATGACCTACTGGAACCCGGTCGAGCAGTACGGCGTCGACGCGTTCGCCCGCGACCTGGCCGCCGCCGGCGGCACCGGCCTGGTCACCCCGGACATCATCCCCGAGGAGGCCGGCGAGTGGCTGGCCGCCTCCGAGGCGTACGGGCTGGACCGGACGTTCCTGGTCTCCCCGTCGTCCACCGACGCCCGGCTGAAGATGACGGTCGAGCACTGCCGCGGCTTCGTCTACGCCACCGCGATCATGGGCGTCACCGGCGCCCGGGCGGAGACCTCCGAGGCGGCGCCGGTCCTGGTCTCCCGGACGCGGGCGGTCACCGACCTGCCGGTCGGCGTCGGTCTGGGGGTGGGCACCGGCGCGCAGGCCGCCGCCGTCGCCGGGTACGCCGACGCGGTCATCGTCGGCAGCGCGCTCGTCCGTTGTGTGCTCGACGCGCCGGACCAGGCCGCCGGGCTGGCCGCGCTGCGGGCCCTGAGCGCCGAACTCGCCGAGGGCGTCCGCAACCCGGTCCGCTGAGCCGCGCCGCCATCCCGCCATCTCCGCCGTCAGGAGAGGAGCCGTTGGCCGGCGGCCCCTTTCGCGACATTTTCCAGTTGATGGTGACACTCGGTGTTCGAGGGCGAGATGTGACGTTGCGTGGCTGATCCGGCAGATTCAGGAAGCTTCTCCGTTCCCCCTTTGCTCTGCAGCCATCGGCGCAGCACCCTTTTGAGCTGCGGAATCTGTCAGGCTGCCATGCGGTGCCCGAAGCGCCTTCGGTGACGCTGAGTGGCTGATGCGTCGGTGGCTGCAGAGCAAAGTCTGCCGGCCGTTTACCCGAGCGGAGCGGGTCATCACACTGTGTCACGCGTCGCGCGCGACGAAGCGGAGGGCAGCCGACCCGTGACGCGGGCGACCGGGGTGCCGGAAGTGCGGTCCGCACGGGTAGCGTGTTCACCCGTGACCCTCGTCCCGATGACCTCACTGGCGGCCCTGCCCAGCCCCAGCACCGCCGTCTGGCAGCTCGGCCCGGTTCCGATCCGGGCGTACGCGCTCTGCATCATCGCCGGCATCGTGCTGGCCGGCGTGGTGACCGAGCACCGGCTGCGTCGGCGTGGTGTCGCCCCCGGCGCGGTGCTCGACATCGCCGTCTGGGCGGTGCCCACCGGCATCGTCGGCGCGCGGATCTACCACGTGATCACCTCGCCGGAGAAATACTTCGGCGCCGGGGGGCAGCCGCTCAAGGCGTTCGCCATCTGGGAGGGCGGGCTCGGCATCTGGGGCGCGGTCGCCGGCGGCGCGATCGGCGCCTTGATCGCCGCCCGGCAGCTCGGCATTCCGTTCGCGGTGGTGGCCGACGCGCTGGCACCGGGCCTGCCGCTGGCCCAGGCGGTCGGCCGGCTCGGCAACTGGTTCAACAACGAGCTCTACGGCGGCCTCACCAGCCTGCCCTGGGGCCTCCAGGTGCACGTGATGGATCCGGACAATCCAGGGCACGCGTTGCGCGACGACGCCGGTCAGGCGGTCCTCCAGCCGGGGCTCTACCACCCGACGTTCCTCTACGAGGCGATCTGGAACATCGGCGTCGCCGCGTTGGTCTTCGTCCTCGCCCGGAAGCTGCGGCTCGGCCGGGGCCGGGCGTTCGCGCTGTACGTGATGGGCTACACCGTGGGCCGGTTCTGGATCGAGATGATGCGCACCGACGAGGCCAACCACTTCCTCGGCCTGCGGCTCAACGTGTGGACCGCGGCGCTGGTCTTCCTCGGCGCGCTGGCCTACTTCGTGCGGGTCCGCGGGCCCCGCGAGTACCTGGTCCCGATCGGTGTTCCGGCCGCCCCGCTCCCGTCCGCCGATGGCGACGTGTCGCAGGTCGACCTCGCCGCCGGGGAGGCCGGGCCGCGGCAAGTCGCGCCGGAGGGCTACCGGGTGGTGAGCGAGGAACAGTTCCACGCGTACCAGGAGACCGGCGCGGTCCCCGACGAGGAGCCGCCGGCGGCGAACGGCGCCCCGGCGACCGACGACGCCGAAGCCCCGGCGACCGACCAGGCCCCGGCGACCGTCAGCGACCGGGACAGCTGAGCGGAGCGGCCATGCGTACCGCGGTGGTGGTCGGCGCCGGCCTCGGCGGCCTGGCGGTGGCCGGCGCGCTGGCCCGCTCCGGGTGGCGGGTCACCCTGCTCGAACGGGCCGACCGGGTCCGCCCGGACCCGACCGCCGTCGTGCTCTGGCCCAACGGGGTACGCGCGCTGCGCGCCCTCGGCCTCGGGGCCGGGTTGGACGCGATCGCCACCCCGCTCCCTGACGGCGGGGTACGCCGCCCCGACGGGCACTGGCTGGTGCAGCCCCGCCCCACCCCCGCCGAGCGGATGCCGGTGGTGGTGCACCGGGAGGACCTGCACGACGCGCTCATCGCCGGCCTGGGCGACCAGGTGGAGCTGCGTACCGGGGTGACCGTGCGCACGGTCCGGGCGGTCCCCGGGGAGCGCCCGACGGTCGGCGACGGCCGCCACACCGTACCGGCGGACCTGGTGGTCGCGGCCGACGGCGCCGACAGCGAGATCCGTCGGCAACTGGCCCCGGAGGCGGTGGTGGTCAGCTCCGGCTGCGCCGCGTGGCGGGCGGTGATCCCCTGGTACCGGGCCCCGAAGCTCCCCGACGACCAGCCGGTGTACGGAGAGACGCTGGGCGCGGGCTACCGCTTCGTGTCCGCCTCGCTCGGCGAGCGGGGCACCGCGGGCGCCTCCCGCCGGGGTGGCATCTACTGGGTGGCCACCGCCGCCGGCGCGCCCCGCCCGGAGCCCCCGGAGACCCAGCTCGCCCTGCTCAAGCGCTGGTACGCGGGCTGGCCGGGGCCGATCACCGAGCTGCTCGACGCCACCGAGCCGGCCGACCTGGTGCAGCAGGAGATCCGCGAACTGCGGCCGCTGCCCCGGGCGTACGGTTTCCCGGCCGGGCCGGGCGGGGTGGTGCTGCTCGGCGACGCCGCGCACGCCATGCCCCCGTACCTCGGGCAGGGTGCCTGCCTCGCCTTCGAGGACGCGGCCACGCTCGCCTCGCTGCTGCGCGAGTCCCGGCTGCCCGACGCGGTGGCCGCGTACGACCGGCTGCGCCGCCCCCGCGCGGCGACCATGGTCCGCCAAACCCGCCGGATGTCCGCGGTGCTGAAGACGCGGGGTCGGCTGGCGCTGCGCGCCCGCGATGCCACCCTCGGCGCGATCAGCCCCCGCCTACGCAACACCGCCGCCACCGCCGCAGCCGCCTGGCACCCCCCAACCTGACCCCCCACCCCACCCCACCCCCACCC
>NZ_JBEYIX010000047.1:0-47693 GCF_040636055.1 Micromonospora sp. NPDC006766
ATCAGGACTCAAGATCCAGGAGGGACGAGTGCTCACCCACCGGCGGCTACCACCGGACGAGTCTGCCTGAGGCCGACCCGCAACACTCATTAGGAAGGGCCCCCTGTTAACGCCTCCGGTAGAGCAGGGGCCCCCTATTAACACTGATCAACCGGAGATCTGGTACGTCGGGCGGATGACCGCCCGGGCCAGGGTGTGGAACGCCAGGTTGAAGCCGACGTAGGCCGGGCTGGCGCCGGGGCCGACGCCGAGGCGGTCCACGTCCAGCGCGTGCACCGCGAAGAGATAGCGGTGCGGGCGGTCGCCGGGCGGCGGGGCAGCCCCGCCGTAGCCGGTGTCGCCGTAGTCGTTGCGGATGCTGAAGGCGCCGCCGAGGTCGCTTTCCCGCACCCCGGCGGGCAGGTCGGTCACCAGGGCTGGCACGTTCACCAGCACCCAGTGCCAGAAGCCGCTGCCGGTCGGGGCATCCGGGTCGAAGCAGGTCACCACGAAGCCCCTGGTCTCGTCCGGGAAACCGGACCAGGACAGCTGCGGGGAGACGTTCCCGCCGCCGGCGCTGCCGTGCGCGTACCGGGCGTCCATCGGCTCGCCGTCAAACACGTCGTCGCTGGTCAGCGTGAACGACGGCACCGTCGGCAGCAGCTCGTACGGGTCCGGGGCGATCGGTCGTTCCAGGGTCATCGAGACGGTTCCTTCCGAGTACGCGAATTCCTGCGCCCTTCATACCCCTTCAACGGTCGGGATCGCACCGAAAGCGCCCCGTGTCCGAACGCGCCCGCCCTGGACCGGCCGCTGGTGGCTGGTCCAGGGAGCCTCTTGAGACGCGTGCTAGGTCGTTGGCCAACAAGGCCGGCCAGCCCGACCAGTAGCCGCAGACGCTCCAAGCACCGGGGAACGGCTTCGTTGTGTGTCAGCAGGAGGGCCTGCCGCGTCGCCGCCGATGCAGTAGTGGGTGGTGACGGTGATGCCCGGGACGCAGCCCATGCAGCGGCTGATCTGTCCGGGTGGAACCGGCCACGGCTCGGGCGTTGGCGCCTCGGTGGAACGCTCAGCTCTCGCCATCACGGATCCCCTTTCCGTCGGCCGGCTGGTCCGGCCGGTCGGCCGTGCGGGGTGGCCCGAGGTCGGTGGGTGGTCCGAGGTGGTAGAGGCCGTGGGCCACCAAGTTGCCGCGCGCCGACGCCCACGCCCAGCAGCGGCGTACCCGGCAGATCGGGCACGGCTGCCCCGGACCCGGCGGCCGGTGGGTGATGAGGGTGCGCCACCAGTTGCGAACCGTAGCGGGGGCAACGGCCGCGCTCACCGGAGCACCTTGGCGAAGATCACGGCCAGAGCGATGACGGCGGCGCAGGCGAGCACCGTGTAGTGAAGCCGGCGGTCTGGTGGGGCTTGTGGGCAGTGCGGCACCGGCACACGGTCCCCGTCGACCAGTCGACCGGTGCCGTGACGCAGGCTGACGGGCTCGGTTGGACCGATTTTCGCGCTCGACCATGCGCTTGCTCCTCTGACCGGGGAGTACGGGGTGGGTGCCGAGGTGCCCGGGCGTCACGGGGGACCGTCCAGGCACCTCGGCCGGCGCGGGTAACGCCCGCCGCCAAGCAGGGCTACCCACTAAGCCAACGTAAAGCACTATGTACTCTCAGTCAACGCATGGCACACCATGTGCTTGATGTGCCTTACGGGACGTGATCTCATGGGTGCGCCGCCAAGCAGGGAGCGCCCGCCATGCCTATCGAGCCGATCTACACCCGCATCGTCGCCGACATCAAGGGCCTCATCGCCTCCGGCGAGCTGAAGCCCGGGGACAAGCTGCCGTCGGTCGCCGAGCTGCGCGCCCAGTACGACGCAAGCAACACCGCCATTCGCAATGCCATGCTGGTGCTGCGCAGCGAGGGCCTGGTCCAGGGGCACCAGGGCAAGGGCGTCTACGTCCGCCAACCGACGACCTGACCGCCCGGCGTTCCACTGACGGGTTCGCTTGGGCAGCGCGGGCGGCCGGCGGGATGCTGTGACCGGTTAACTGGCTCGCCATCCATAGACACGCCCCTGACCGGCGTTTGCGCTGGTCATGGGCGATTCTGCTGCTCAACAGAGCGGAGGGTGTGGGATTCGAACCCACGAAGACATCGCTGCCTTACCGGTTTTCAAGACCATCCGCCGTAAGCCCTCGACCAGCACAAACACAGTGCCGGCCCTCAAGGTTGCCGCCCATTTGCCGCCGCAAGCTTCAGCGCGACCCCCTACCGCCGGTCATGATCGGCGAAGTAGCCCGACCGGCGAGGGGTGCACCTCCCTAGCGGCCGATGAGACGCTGAAAGAGCGCGCCCGATCCTCTGTGCGCTAGCTCAACGACGCGAACGGGAGTAAACCCCTGCCGCTCGTAGTAGTGGCGCAGGGCTTCATTGGTTCGCCAGGCGTCAAGCCTTAGCCATCGGCAGCCCTTTGATGCGGCGACCCTGGCCGCCCAATCCAAGAGCGCGCCGCCAATGTTCCTGCCAGCACGGGAGCGGTCTACGATCATTCGATGCACATATAGCGCAGTTTCGGGCCGGTCATCCGGCTGCCAGAATTCCGGGTCGGCGTAGTCATCAACCGTAACCGTGCCCACTAGCATGCCGTCATCCTCTGCTACATAGCATGCGCCTTGTTCTATAGAACGCATGAACCTGGGGCGCATCGTGTCTCGACTGTTGTTCGCCCACTGATCGCTACCCTGATCCAAGAGCCATCGCTGGGTAGCTGCGTATAGGTCCAACAACCCGTGCACGTCGTTCGCGGTGGCATGCCGAATTCGTAGCTCATTCATGGTCTTTCGCCGGCATTCCGTCCCGCTCATAAACAATGACGTGCCGGTCGCCCGGCAAGATGTTCACCACGACGCGGACGGGCGTGCCGTCGGGACAGAGGCCGGTGCAAACGTGACAGGCAACTGGGGTGCCGGGAGCGAGTTCAAGTCGTCGCACCTCATCGGGGCTGGGCATCCGAACGTAGATCTCATCCAGCGCCCGCACTTGCGCATAGCCATGTTCAGCTAGAACTTGATTCGCGCCCCTGGCTATGTCGACGGGACGCATGATCTCCGTGTCCTGAACCAAGCGCAGTGGGAAGTAACTGTCATTGGTGTTGAATGGCTCACCGTCGAGGTGGCGCACCCGACGGCGAACCACCGCCAATTCTCCTTCTTGAAGCTTCAAACGCTGCATTACATCAGGTGGCGGGGCCACAATCGCTACGTCAATCGACTGCCAAGGCTCTCGGCCATCAGCCGAATGATCCGCCATGAAGCGGTCCATTTCCGGGGTCTTCGGCTGCGGTCGAAACTCTGTCTGCGGGCGATAGAAGAGCGGCTTGCGGTGCCTGACAAAGTATCCGCGCGGCGCGCGCGGGACGATCAAGCCTTCGTTTACCAGTGCTGTTAGCGCCTGCCGAACCGTCGCACGAGCCACCCCGTACTGGGCCGTCAGGTCGGCCTCCGTGGGTAGCTGAGCATCGGCGACCAAGGTGCCATCCGCGATCTTGGACCTTAGATCCTGGGCGATCTGAGCCCACACAGACACCCTGCCCTGCCTCGCTGCGGCCATGCCGCCTCCCTCTGCCCTCGCATCTGTCTAGACAGTTTAGTCAGAGTGCTTGACACCCGCATCCGGCGTCTGCCAACCTTCGTGTCAGCATCATTGTCTAGTCAGTACAGACGGGCTGGACAAAGCCGGTGGTTGCCGGGGAAGGCAGCGCTCTGCGCTGCGCGCCTACGGACCTCCGCGCGGTCGTTCATTGAGAACTACACAGCAGAAGCGCCGCGTAGATCCGTCTGCGGCATCCCCGCCATGAGCCACACGGTGGCCGACCCCGGTAGATCCCGGGCGAGCGGGGCGAGCGGGCCGGATCTGGCGCGCGGCATGGACTTCTGCCTCTCAACTCTGCTCGCCCCGGAGTGCGACCGGCCTGGTCGCACCCCGGGGGCTTTCCCCGACTTCATCGACTCTCCCGGAGGTTTCCCGTGAGGAAGCACCTCGCCCCCGTGGCCGCCGCGCCGACCGCCGCCGACCTGGCCGCGATCGAGACCGAGTGGCCGCTGATCGCCGCTGAGCTGGACGTGTTGGACGCGGAGATCAGCCTGATCTACGCCGAGGACCACGGCGGCCCGTCGCCGCTGGACTGGCGGCGGCTGCGCCGGGCCGAGGCCCGCGTTACCCGCGCCGCCGCCGACCTGGCTACCCGCACCACCGACACGCGCCGCGCGGCCTGATGTCCCGCGTCCGCGCCGCCTTTCACGATCCGGACGGGGCGCGGTACGGCATCCCGACCTACTGGTGGCGAGGTGCCCCGCCCGGCTACGCCACCCGCCGCCAACTGACCGCCGCCGGCCTACGCCCCGGCGGACAGCCGATCGCCGCTCAGGTCCTCTGGCGCGGCGTGGGCGGCACCCGCGCCGCCTACCTGTACCGGGTCGATCTGGCCCGGCCGAAGCGCACCGCCACCCCCGCGCAACTGCGCGCGGTCCGGGCCGCGCTGCTGGCTCGCCGTACCTGCCCGACCTGCGGCCGGGTACGGCCGTACTACATCCCGCGCTCGCTCGGCGAGTGCACCGAATGCGCCTACCCGCAGGAGGTGGCCGCCTGATGCGCCGCTACCCGATCCCCCGCCCCGCCGATGACCCGCGCTTCACGTTCGGCCTGGCGCTGGATGTGGCCCGGGTGCTCGCCGAGCACGGCTACCCGCCGATGACCGAACCGTACGACGGGTGCGGCCCTGACCTGCTCGCGCTGCAAGACGCCCTGTTCCGCCTGATCTACGTCCCCACCGACACCCCGGAGGTTCCGTCGTGACCGCCCCGACGATCAACGGCACCCGCTACCCGCAGCCCATCGAGGACCTGTTGCCCGCCGCCCGCGCCCTGGACCTGCCCGACGGGCAGACGTTCCCGTCGCGCAACCGGCTCATGCGGGAGTTCCGCATCGGCGCGCCGAAGGCTGACGACCTGCTCGCCCGGCTCAAGGCCGACCACGCCAAGCAGATCGAGGCCGAACAGCTCCGAACCCACCGCCTCGCCCGAGGCGCGATCCTCCCCGCCGACCCGGACACCGACACCACCGACCCGGACGCCACGGACCCGGACCCGCTGCCGGCCGTACCCGAGTCCGCGCCGCCGGCCGCCGAGCCGGTGGAGATCACCCCGCCCGAGCAGGCCGAGCAGGTCACGGCGGCCGGTCACCCGGACACGCCCACCCCGCCCGCGCCGAGCAAGCCGTCCCGTTCGGCGGTGGCGTGGCCGGTGGTGCTGCTGGCGCTGCCCGCGTTCGTGGCGATCTGGTCCGGGTGGGTCGGACTCGGCGGACTCACCGGGTTCGGCATCGTGCACCCGCTGCCCGGCATCGCGGACGGCTTCGCCATCAACTCGGCGATCACCCTGCCGATCGGCGTGGAGACCTACGGCGCTTACGCGCTCTACGTGTGGCTGTCCGGCAGGTTGCCCGGCCCGGCCCGCCGGTTCGCCAAGTGGTCCGCCCTCGGCTCCCTCGCGGTCGGCGCGCTCGGCCAGGTCGCCTACCACCTCCTGGAAGCGGCCGGCGTCACCGCCGCCCCGTGGTGGATCACCACCGCCGTCGCCTGCCTCCCGGTGGCGGTGCTCGGCATGGGCGCCGCACTCGCCCACCTCGTCCGCACGCACGACTAGCGCCGCCCGGCGGCACAGCTCACGGCCTCGCAAACCACCGCTGTGCCGCCGGTCCCCTGACCGATCCGTAGACCGTTGGAGGAACCCCCATCATGACGTCCCCCCGAGATGACGACCGCTTCGACTGGCACGCCGCCGAGCACGACCTGACCGACACCACCGGCCCCGACGCTGAGGTGGTCGACCTGGACGACGCCCGCGCCCGGCGGATGCCCCGGCCGCGTCCGCCCGCCGAGGACACCAGCGACCCGGACGACGACGGCACCGAGGACGCCGAGACCGTTGACGACGGCCCCGCCCGGGTCGGCGGCCCGGTCGACGCCGCCGACGACATCCCGGCCGAGGTGCTGGCCCGCCAGCGTGAGCGCCGGCCGATCCTGGCCGACTGGGCACGCTCCGGCCGCGCGCTGCGGGCCGCCGTCAAGCATCAGACCAAGGACGCCGGCTACGTGACCGCCTACCACGGCGTCCGGCTGCCGAAGTACCTGGTCAAGGCCCTCGCGTGGGCGCCCATCGGCGCGGTACGCGGGATCGGCCAAGCGCTGCGGTGGGCCGCCGCCGAGGAAGGGAACTGGCACCTGCGGCAGGCCGCCGCCTCCCGAGGCGACGCCGACACCTGGCTCAAGCTCGACGCCCGCCGGCAGCGCCAGTCCGTGTGGCGGTGGTGGGTCCTCGCGGCCGGCACCGGAACCGGGGTGATCGTCCTCGCCGCCGGCCCGGCATGGTGGTCGGCGCTCACGGCCGGGGTGGTGGTGCCGTGGCTGGCGACCCGAGGCCGCCCGGCGGACAAGCCGCTCACGGACCGGGTGACCGAGGGCCACCGGTACCGCAAGCTCACCGCCGACCTCGTGCGCCGCGCACTCACGTCGCTGCAAATGCCGGCCATCAACTCCGCGGTCGCCAAGGACCCCAAGGCCATCACGTTCCCGGTCGACATCCACCGCGACGGCCCCGGCCACCTCGCGGTGGTCGACCTCCCGTACGGGGTGGAGGCCGCCGAGGTGGTGGCCCGGCGCGGCAAGCTCGCGTCGGCGATGCGCCTGCCGCTGGATCAGGTGTGGCCCGAACCGGCCCCCGGCCACACGGGGAGGCTGGCGCTGTGGGTCGGGTATGAGCCGGCGTCGCAGATGAAGCAGCCCGCGTGGCCGCTGCTGTCCGACTCGGCCAAGGTGGACGTGTTCAAGGCGTTCGCGTTCGCCACCACGCCCCGGCTGGACATCGTGACGGTTGACCTGATGTTCCGGAACTGGCTGTTCGGTGGCCAGCCCGGCAGCGGGAAGACGTTCGCGCTGCGGGATCTCGTGTTGGCCGCCGCGCTCGACCCGCGCACCGAGATCCGAGGTTACGAACTCAAGGGTGTCGGTGACTTCGCGGTGTTGGAGCCGGTCATGGCCGAGTACGGCAACGGCTTCGACGACGACACCCTTGCCCGGTGTTTCGCGTTCATCGAGTGGCTGTACGAGGAGTGCCGCCGCCGCTCCAAGCGCATCGAGCACTACGCCCGGCTCGGGAAGGCCCCCGAGAACAAGGTGACCCCGGAGTTGGCGTCGCTCAAGGGGTCGGGGCTTCACCCGCTGGTGGCGTGGTTCGATGAGCTGCAAGAGCTGATGACCAGCAAGTACGGCAAGGAAGCCGGGGAAATCCTGGAGAAGGTCATCAAGCTCGGCCGCGCCCTCGGGGTGATCATCCTGATCGGCACCCAGATCCCGGACAAGGACAGCTTGCCGACCGGCATCACCCGCAACGTCAACTCCCGGTTCTGCCTCTCCGTGGCTGACCAGACGGCCAACGACATGATTCTCGGCACGTCGGCCTACAAGAACGGCTACCGGGCGACCGTGTTTCAGCCGGTCGTTGAGGCCGGGTGGGGCATCCTGCGGGGGTTCGGGCCGAAGGCGTCGGCGGTGCGGTCGTTCTACGTCGACACCACCGCCGCCGGGCGCATCGTCGCCCGCGCCGTCGCCCTACGCACCACGGCCGGCACCCTGCCCAAGCCCGAGGAGCAGACCCGCGATGTGGCGCCGGTGGCTGACGTGCTCGGCGACCTGGCCCGCGTGTGGCCGGGTGACGACAAGGCCGCGTGGAACGAGACGCTGTGCGGTCTGCTGGCCGAGCTGCGGCCCGATGTCTACGGCGGGTGGGAGGCCGCGCAGCTCACCACCGCGCTCAAGCCCCACCCGGCCGTGAAGGTCGCCGACGTCGGCCGGCGCATCGACGGCAAGCCCGTCACCCGGCGCGGCATCAAGCACGCCGATCTCCTGGCCGCGATTGCGGAGCGTGACCGGAAGCGGTCCGCCGGCTGACCCCCCGCGAGGGTGCTAGCGCTAGCGGCCCGACCTGCTAGCGCTAGCACCCCCGCTAGCACCCCATCCGAATCATGAGCTGCCCTCTAGCGGATAGCAGCTCACGGCCTCGCACACCCAAAAACGGCCCTGGGAGGCACTTGTGGACCCCCACCTCACCGCCGCTATCGCCCTCACCACCGTCCCCGCCCTGGTCACGCTCGGTTACGCCGGGCTGTGCTGGGTGATCCCGTTCAAGACCTGCCAGCGGTGCGCCGGCACCGGCCAGACCACCACCCGCATCTTGCGTCGGCCGCGTGCCTGCCGCCGCTGCGACCGGGGAACGCGACTCCGTTTCGGGCGCCGCGTCTTCAACCACTTCCACCGGCTGCGCTCCGAGGCGACCCGGTGAACCGCCGCGCCGACGGCCACACGGCGTGGTGCGGGCGGGACCACCGCTGCAACCTCGGCGAGCACCGATCCGACGCGATCGTGGTCAACATCGTCGGCCACGCCCGCGCCGTCCTGGTCCGCGTGCGGACCGCTGCCGGCCGGGAGCACGCCGAGGTACGCGTCAGGGTCGCCCTCGCCCCCGGCGAGATCGCGGCCCGCCGCCAGTTGGCCGGGCTGCTCGGCGACCTGCGGCACACCGTCACCCGCGCCGCCATCGCCGCTCGACCCCGCCCGAGGAAGGCCACCCGATGACCACCACCACAACCATCGACATGTTCGACCTCACCACCCGCGTCACCGCCCGCCTCGACGCGATTAACGGCCGCAGCCGCGAGGAAACCGCCCTGCGCATCATGAAGGTCACCGAAGAAGCCGGCGAAGTCGCCGCCGCCTGGATCGGCACCCTCGGCCAGAACCCCCGCAAGGGCATCACCCACACCACCGACGACGTGGCCAACGAACTCGCCGACGTGGTACTTGCCGCCCTGGTCGCCATCGCCACCCTCGACCGCGACCCCGCAGAAGTCGTCGCCGCATGCGTCGGCAAGGTCGCCAACCGTTTCCCGCCGACGCCATGACCGGCGGCCGGTGCGGCCACTGGATCGGTGCCGCTGGCCGGCTCTGCGGCGCGGCTGAGGGTGTGCGCCTGTTCCTGCAAGGGCCTCGCTGCCCGGCGCGCACCCCGGCCGCGATCGCTGGCCAGCCCGACCCCGAATCCACGCCGATGCCTCGCCGGCAACCCGCCCCCGACCCTGCCCGTTCGATGGAAGGGAGGCACCTCGTGCCCAACCCCGATCTGCTGGCCGCCGCGCTGTCGCATGCGGCGCGCGGCTGGCACGTGTTCCCGCTGCGTCCCGACGACAAGCGGCCCGCGTTCCCCGACCACAGCGCCGACGACTGCACCGACCGCGACCCGCGCTGTCGCAACGCTGGCCACCACCTCGGGTGGGAGGCCCGCGCCACCACCGACCCCGACCGCATCCGCCGGGCATGGACCGCCCGGCGCTACGGCATCGGCCTCGCCTGCGGCCCGTCCCGGCTCGTGGTGGTCGACCTGGACACGCCCAAGAACGCCACCACCGGCCCGACCGGGCTGGACACCCTCGCCGACCTGGCCGCCCGGAATGGTGCCGGCATCGACCCGACGTACACCGTCACCACCGGCCGGGGCGGCACCCACCTCTACTACCGCCACCCGGACGACGGGCCGCCGCTGCGCAACACCGCCGGGACCCTCGGGCCGATGGTCGACACACGCGCGCACGGCGGCTACGTGGTCGCCGCTGGCAGCACTGTCGCCGGTCGCCCGTACGTGGTCGACCTCGACACCGACCCCGCGCCGCTGCCCGGATGGCTGGCCACGCTGCTCGCCCCGGCCCCGTTGCCGCCGCAGCGGCCGGTGGGGGTCAACCTGCCCACCGACCGCACCGGGGCGTACGTGCGGGCCGCCGTCGCCCGCGAAGTCGACCGGGTGACCACCGCTGGCAAGGGCGAGCGGAACCGGTCGCTCTACATCGCCGCCGTGGCCCTCGGCCAACTCGTGGCCGGTGGCGCGCTCACCGAGGACAACGCCCAAGCCCTGCTGGAACAGGCGGGCGTTGACGCCGGGCTGCGCACCGCCGAAGCGTTCCGCACCGTCCGATCCGGGCTCGCCGCTGGCGCCCACCGTCCCCGAAAGGTGGCCGCATGAGCGCCGCCCGTCTCCACCTAGTCACCGACCCGGCCGACACCACCGCAGAGGCGGCCACGGGCGGCCCGCTGTGGGATGTTCCAGTTCCCCTGACCGGCCCGAACACCGCGCCGCCGCCGTTCCCGGTCGACGTGTTCCCGCGCTGGCTCGGCGACATGGTGACCGGCGTCGCCCGGTTCACCCAGACCGACCCCGCCATGGCCGGCACCCTCGCCGTAGCGGTGCTGTCCGCGTGTGCGGGTGGGCGCCTAGAGGTGGAACCGGTGGCCGGGTGGCGGGAGCCGGTGAACGTGTTCGCCGCCGTCATCGCCGGCCCCGGCGAGCGGAAGTCGCCCGTTCACCGGGCGATGACCGCGCCGCTGTTCGCTGCTCAGTCGACGCTCGCCGAGGCGGCCCGGCCGAGGATCGCCGAGGCCGCCGCGCTGCGGGACATCGCCGACCGGCAAGCCGAGCAGGCCAAAGCGGCAGCGGCGAAGGCCAGCGACCCGCACAAGCGCGATGACGCGTCGGCCGAGGCGGTGGCCGCCGCCATCGCCGCCGAGGCGATCACCGTGCCGACCCTGCCGAAACTCATCGTGGACGACGCCACCCCCGAAGCGCTCATCGGCCTCATGGCCGCAAACGGCGGACGAATGGCGATCATCAGCGATGAGGGCGGGATCTTCGACACCCTCGCCGGCCGCTACTCCGGCGCCCCGAACCTCGACCCCTACCTCAAGGGCCACGCGGGACAGCCGATGAGCAACGAACGGCAGACCCGCGAGGGCGCCTCGGTCGACAAGCCCGCGCTGACCGTGTGCGTGATGGCCCAACCGACCGTGCTGCGCAAATTCGGCGGAAACGCCGACCTCGCCGGCCGTGGCCTACCGGCCCGGTTCCTGTTCGCGCTCCCGCGCTCCCTCGCGGGATACCGGGCGGTGGACACGCCCCCGGTGCCCGAGCAGGTCACCACCGGCTACCGGCACCGCGTGCACGACCTGGCCGCCACCCTCGCCGAGTGGGAAGACCCGGCCGTGGTCACCCTCACCGAGGACGCCGGGCGGGTGCGGCGGGCCGCCGCCGAGCAGGTGGAAACCGAGCTACGGCCCGGCGGCACCCTCTACGACATGCGCGAGTGGGGCAACAAGCTGTCCGGGGCAACGCTGCGGCTGGCCGGATTGCTGCACGTTGCCCACCACCCGGCCGACGCGTGGCGCCGCCCGATCGACGCCGACCGGATGGCCGACGCCGTGAGGCTCGCCGAGTTCTTCGCCGCGCACTACCGGGCCGCCCTCACCGCCATCGGCACGGACACCGCGATGGAGAACGCCCGGTACGTGCTCGGGGTGCTTACCAGCAAGGGCATGAGCACCTTCACCCGGCGGGAGCTGCACCGCCGCGTCTCCCGGCGGCTGCCGAAGTCGGATGAGGTGTCGGCGGTGCTCGCTGAGCTGGCCGCCCTCGGGTGGGTCCGCAACGGGCCGGACGGCCGGTACGAGCTGCACCCCCGCGCCGTGGCGGAGGACCCCGGAAGCGTTGACACGCTGACACTCGCCCCCGATGGCGACGTTTCCGCAGCTCAGGACACGTCCGAGGCTGTCAACGTCCCCCGTTGACAGCCGTTGACAGGCGTTGACAATCCGCCGCCGGCCCGCCCGGTGTCAACGGGTGTCAACGCCTGTCAACGCCCCCCGTTGACACCCTCGCACCGGCTCCCACCTGCGGAAACGCTCACCCGCCGGCCGATTGTCAACGTGTCAACGCCTCCCAACCCCTCCCGGCAGCGCCCGCCGCGCCGAGCGGGCTCAACCGGCATCCCGAAACGGCCCACTGAGAGCCCCTGAGAGCAACCGGCCCTACGCCTTACACCAGAGAGCATCGGATCTTGGCTCTACGGCGCTCTCAGCGGGCCGCCCTACGCCCTTCTGCCGCACCCCCACACCAACCCTCCACACGCGACCCGTGCCGACCGGAAGGCCCTCACCGTGCGAATCAGGCTGCACGGCACACCCGCTGAAACAGCCGCAGCGCTCGACGCTCTCGCCCAAGTGCTGCACATCCGCTCCGTCTCCCGGCCCTACCCCGACCGCCGATCCCCGATGTTCCAGCGCATCTACCTCGACGCCGCCCCGAGGAAGGACGCCCGCCGATGACCACCCGGCCGCAGCGCACCACCCCCACCGGCAACCTGCTCACCCTCGCCGAAGTCCTGGACGAACTCCGCGTGCCCCGGTCGACCTTCTTCCGCTGGAAGGCCACCGGCCGCGCCCCCCGAACCATCAAGTACCCCAACGGCAGCCTGTACGTCCGCCGCCGCGACCTGGACAACTGGCTCAACGACCACGAAGAGGCAGCATGAGCACCTACGACGTACGAATCTGGACCATCCGCGAATACCAGGGACGCGACCGGAAGACCGGCAAAGATCGCAAGACCTACCGCGTCCGGTGGGAGGTAGCCGGCCGCGAATTCGGCAAGACCTTCCAGACCCGGGCAATGGCGGAGAGCTTCCGATCGCGCCTTGTCGTGGCGCAGCGCGAGGGAATCGCGTTCGACAAGCCGAGTGGCCTGCCCGAACCGATGGCGCGAGAGCTGAACAGCCGGACATGGTACGAACTCGCCGTGGCGTTCGTGGACATGAAATGGACACGGGCCGCCGCCACCCAGCGAAAGAGCATCGCCGACGCACTTACGACCGTCACCCCGGCATTTCTCGGCGGCTCTCGCGGTGCACCTTCCGAGGAAGACATTCGGCGGGCACTGTACGCGTGGGCGTTCAACAAGTCGCAACGCGAGACCGAACCGCCGGCCGACCTCGCGCCCGTCGTCAAATGGCTCCAGGCCAACACGCTGCCACTGACCGAGGTAGCGAACGCCGCCACAATTCGGAAAGCGCTCGATTTGCTGGCGACCCGCCTCGACGGCGGCCCGGCCGCTGCCAACACAGTTGCACGCAAGCGGGCCGTTCTGTACGGCGCACTCAAGTACGCGGTAGAGCTGCGATACCTCGACGCGCACCCGATGGATTTCGTCCAGTGGCGCGCCCCGAAGAACGAAGAGAAGATTGATCGAAAGGTCGTACCGAATCCGCAGCAAGCACGTTCGCTGTTGGCCGCAGTACGCGACCAAGACCCCGCACTAGAGGGTTTCTTCGCGTGCATGTACTTCGCGGCGCTGCGCCCGTCGGAGGTGATGCACCTGAGGGACGATGAATGCGAGCTACCCGAAGAGGGCTGGGGATGGCTCCACCTCAGCGGCTCGACCCAGCACGTCGGCGAGGAATGGAGCGACAGCGGGGAAATGCGCGAGGATCGGGAGTTGAAGCACCGCGCGAAGAAATCAACGCGCGATGTGCCGGCCTGCCCCGAACTCGTACGCATCCTGCGGCACCATAGGCAGGAGTATGGCAAGCCGGGCGGCCGAATGTTCAACGCACCAGGGGCGCGGCCTGGCCCGGTGTCGAAAAGCACCTACCTGAGAGCGTGGCGACAGGCACGCGGCAAGGCGCTTACTCCGGTTCAACAGCGGTCCGTACTGGCCCGCGTGCCGTACCACCTGCGGCACGCCGCCGTGTCGCTCTGGCTCAATGCTGGCGTGCCGGCAACCCAGGTCGCCGAGTGGGCCGGACACAGCGTGCACGTGCTGCTCAAGGTCTACGCCTCGTGCATCGACGGGCAGGACGAAGCAGCTCGTAAGCGCATCGAGGGAGCACTAGGCACGCCTGAGCCGGACGAAGCCCCCGAGGCGGACGGGTGACGGAAGCCGCCAGGCGGGAAGCGTCACGAGGCTGGCGGCAAACTTTGCCGCCCATTTGCCGCAACCAGTGAGCCCCGGCGGCCCGGAGCGAGACGAAGTGAGACCGACTCACCACCGACAGATGCGCCCCCTGACCAGCGTTCGCGCTGGTCAGGGGGCGTTTTTGCTGCCCATCGGGGCGGAGGGTGTGGGATTCGAACCCACGAAGACATCGCTGCCTTACCGGTTTTCAAGACCAGCGCCATCGGCCACTAGGCGAACCCTCCCGGACACGTCCCCCGCAGGGGTGCGCGACCGTGCCTAGTCTGCCATGGCCCACGCAGCAGGTCAGCCTCCGTCCCATTCCTCCACTGTGGCGTGTACGCCAGAACCGGCGACGAACGCGATCATGACCCGCGCGGGCGGGCGGATCGGGTAAGACTGGGCCATGCACGCGATCACGATTGTGAAACCCGGCGGACCCGAGGCCCTCGTCTGGTCGGAGGTGCCCGACCCGGAGCCCGGCCCCGGCGAGGTGATCGTCGAGGTGTCGGCCAGCGCGGTCAACCGGGCCGACCTGCTGCAACGGCAGGGGCACTATCCGCCGCCGCCGGGCGCGCCGGCGTACCCGGGGTTGGAATGCTCCGGGGTGGTCGCCGAGCTCGGCCCCGACGTAACCGGCTGGCAGATCGGCGACGAGGTCTGCGCGCTGCTGGCCGGCGGCGGGTACGCCGAGCGGGTGGCCGTGCCGGCCGGGCAGTTGCTGCCGGTGCCGCGCGGCGTCGACCTGATCGACGCGGCCGCGCTGCCAGAGGTGGCCTGCACGGTCTGGTCGAACGTGGTCAAGCTCGCCCGGCTGGCCGAGGGTGAGACGTTGCTGGTGCACGGCGGGGGCAGCGGGATCGGCACCTTCGCCATCCAGCTCGGCGTGGCGCTCGGCGCGACGGTGGTGGTGACGGCCCGGGCGGCGAAACACGAGCGGCTGCGTGAGCTGGGCGCCGCGCACACGATCGACTACCAGGAGCAGGATTTTGTCGAGGAGGTACGCCGGATCACCGACGGCCGGGGCGCGGACGTAATCCTGGACATCATGGGTGCCGCGTACCTGCCCCGGAACGTGGCCGCGCTGGCCACCGGTGGCCGGCTGGTGGTGATCGGCATGCAGGGTGGCCGCAGGGGGGAGCTGGACCTGGGCGCGCTGTTGGCGAAGCGCGGCTCGATCCACGCCACGGCGCTGCGCTCCCGCCCGGTGGACGAGAAGGCGGAGATCGTCCGGGGCGTACGGGAGCAGGTGTGGCCGCTGGTCGAATCCGGGAAGGTTCGGCCCGTCGTGCACGCCCGGGCGAAGCTGGCCGACGCCGCCGACGCGCACCGGCTGCTGGAGACGAGCGACCACCTGGGCAAGGTGCTGCTGGTCCGGTGACCGGTCAGGCCAGCGCCGGGTCGGCGTCGGGGCGGGGCAGGACGAGTCGGGCGCCAGGACCCTCGGCGGAGAGCGAGTCTCCAGGGTTGTAGAGGGTGCAGCGCTGCAACGACAGGCAGCCGCAGCCGATGCAGCCGTCCAGATCGTCGCGGAGCTTGCCGAGCAACCGGATCTTCTCGTCCAGTCGGTCCCGCCAGGCGCGGGAGAGCGCCGCCCAGTCCTCCGGGGTGGGCGTACGCGAGGACGGCAGGGAGTCCAGCGCCTCCCGGATCTCGTCGAGGGAGACGCCGACCTGCTGGGAGATCCGGACGAACGCCACCCGGCGCAGCTCCGTGCGGGCGTACCGGCGCTGGTTGCCGCCGGTACGCTCGGCGCGGATCAGCCCGAGCCGCTCGTAGTAGCGCAGCGCGGAGGGAGCCACGCCGCTGCGGTCGGCGAGCTGCCCGATGGTCAGTGCCTCGTGCATCACACAACCTTGAGTTGAAGTGCCCTTCAACTCCGAGGCTAGCCGCATGACGACGACGACCGCCACTGACCCCGCCACGCTGCGGGCGCTGCTCGACCGGGTACGCGCCGGGCGTGAGTTCGGTGCCAACGTGTACTCAACGCTGGACGTGCTTCAGGTGCTCTACGACCGGGTGCTCCGGGTAACTCCGCAGACCGTGGACGACCCGGACCGGGACCGTTTCCTGCTTTCCAAGGGGCACGCGGTCGCCGGCTACTACGCGCTGCTGGCCGCGAAGGGATTCGTACCCGAGGAGTGGCTGGACGACCAGGGCGGCCCGGACAGCCGCCTCGGCGACCATCCGGACCGGCTACTGGTGCCCGGGGTCGAGATCGGCTCCGGGTCGCTCGGCCACGGGCTCGGCCTGGGCGTGGGCACCGCGCTCGGGCTACGGGCCCAGGGCCGGTTCAACCCCCGGGTGTACGTGCTGCTGGGCGACGCCGAATTGGACGAGGGCTCCAACCACGAGGCCATCGCGTACGCCGGGGCGACCGGGCTGGCCAATCTGACCGCGATCGTGCTGGACAACCGGTCCGCGAGCCACGGGTGGCCGGGCGGCGCGGCCAGCCGGTTCACCGTCAACGGGTGGACCGCCGCGACCGTGGACGGCCGGGACCACGTCGCCCTGCACACCGCCCTCACCGGGCACGACAACCACCGGCCGCACGTCGTCGTCGCGGTCGTCACCGACCAGGAGTGACCATGCGAGACGCCTTCGTGACCACGGCCAGTGAACTGCTGGACGACCCCCGGACCACCATCGTGCTGGCCGACATCTCCGCCGCCGCGTTCGCCCCGGCCGTCGAGCGCCACCCGGACCGAGTGCTCAACGTCGGCATCCGGGAGCAGCTCATGGTGGGGGTGGCGGGCGGGCTCGCGCTGACCGGGCAGCGCCCGATCGTGCACAGCTACGCGCCGTTCCTCGTCGAGCGGGCGTACGAGCAGATCAAGCTGGACCTCGACCACCAGGGGGTCGGGGCGGTGCTGGTCGGCATCGGCGCGTCGTACGACCGGGCGGCGGCGGGGCGTACCCACCTGAGCCCGGCGGACGTCGCCCTGATCGACACGCTGAACGACTGGACGGTGCACGTGCCGGGCCACCGGGACGAGGTGCCCGGGCTGCTGAGGAACGTGGTGTGCGGGCAGGATTCGGCGTACGTCAGGCTCTCGGTGCAGAGCAACGGGCAGGCGTACCCGGACGCGGGTGACCTGCGGGTGCTCCGGGATGCCGGGCCGGGCGCGCCGCTGCTGGTGGCGGTCGGGCCGCTGCTGGACCACGCGCTCGCAGCGGTCGCCGATCTGCCGGTCACCGTGGCGTACACCCATCGGCCGCGACCGTTCGACACCGCCGGGCTACGCGCCCTCGCGGGCACCGAGGTGATCCTGGTCGAGCCGTACCTGGCGGGCACCTCGGCCCGGGTGGTCGGCGCGGCGCTGGCCGACCGGCCACACCGGCTGCTCGCCCTCGGCGTGGGCCGGTCGGAGCTGCGCCGCTACGGCACGCCCGAGGACCACGACCGCTGGCACGGCCTGGACGCGGCCGGCCTACGCCGCTCGATCGACGCGTTCCTCTTCCCGGCCCTGGCCACCACCTGAGCCGAAGGCGGGCGCGGAAGTGGCGGCATCCTCCGGGGGGATGCCGCCACGGTCGTGATCGGGGCCGGGTACGGCGTCAGCTCGCGGCCGCCCGGCGCCGAACGCGCTCGCGGGCGAGGATCCAGACTGCCTCGACACCGTCCCGCCAGGTGATCTTCTTGCCCTCTTCGCGCCCTCGGGCGCGGTAGCTGATCGGCACCTCGTAGGGACGGATGCGCTTACGGAGCAGCTTGCCGGTGACCTCGGCCTCCATGCCGAAGCCACGGGACCGGACCTGGAGCGAGCGGTAGAGCTCCAGCGGCATCAGCTTGAAGCAGGTCTCCAGGTCGCCGATGTACGAGTTGTACAGCACGTTGGCCGCCATCGTGACGCCCTTGTTGCCGATCACGTACCAGAAGCTGTAGGCGCTGTGGCTACCGAAGGTGCGGTTGCCGTAGACCACCGTCGCCCGCCCGTCGAGCACCGGCTCGAGCAGCCGCGGAATGTCCTGCGGGTCGTACTCGAGGTCGGCGTCGAGGACGACCATGTACTCGCCCTCGGCGTTGTCCACCGCGGTCTTGATCGCCGCGCCCTTGCCGGCGTTGCGCTGGTGGGTAATCACCCGTAGCCGCGCGTCGTCCATCCGGCCGAGGACCTCTGCGGTGCCGTCGCGGCTGCCGTCGTCCACGACGACGAGCTCGATCTCGCACGGATAGTCCACCGCCAGTGCCTGCTTGAGGGCGTCCGCGATGCGTTCTTCCTCGTTGTAGACCGGCATGAGGATCGAGAGCTTCACGGAATCTCCACGGTGGCTACGGTCAGTCATCCTTAGCGTAACGCGGCATGTTGACCCAGGTCACAAAGACATGCCCCAAAGGCGTGACGGGATACCTCTGCCGATCGCCCGGCTTTCGGCCACGCCGAGCGCGTCCGATGTGTCGGAAGAGTCCCCTTCCGCATCGGGCCACAAGGCTTACGAGACGTATTCACATAAGCCCCTCCGCGAGGTTACCTTCTGGTAGGTAAATCGATCTTCGACGATTTATCTGAAGGAGTGCGTCGATGCTTGGCACCCCCACCAGACCCGGATGGGCGACCCGACGGCGGGCCCTGGCCGTCGTGTCCGCCGCCGCCCTCGCCCTACCGATGCTGGTCGGACCGGCCGCCCCTGCGACCGCCGCCGACCGGCCCGCCGTTCAGCCGCTGTCCGCCGCCCTCGAAGCCATCCGTGCCGCCGAGGCCACCGCCCTCTACGGCTCTCCCGCCATCCGGCCGTTGGAGCAACGGCGGAGCGCCCTGATCACGATGGGTGACAGTGAGATCTCCGGCGAGGGGGTCGGCAACTACGTGCCCGGAACCCACCAGAACGGCAACTGGTGCGACCGCTCGTACGACCAGGCGGTCTTCCGTACCGGCATCCCGGCCGACGAGAAATACAACCTGGCCTGCTCGGGCGCCACCCCGTGGAACCTGATCGCCGGCGGCCCGACCCAGCACAACGAGCTCAACCAGGGCGACTACCTGGCGATCAAAGCACGCAACACGCACGTCAAGCTGATCTGGGTGGTCGGCGGCGCCAACGGCGACGGCACCATCCAGTTCGGACCTGTCGCCACCGACTGCGCGATCCGCCGGGTCTTCTTCCAGGGAGCGTGCTGGCCGACGTACACCGACCAGTGGACGATCCGCACCGACGGCAGCCGCAGAGCTGTCGAGGACGCGCTGAACTCGATCCGGCAGACCATGACCGCCGCCGGCTACCTGCGCTCCGACTATGAGCTCGTGCTCATGTCGTACCCGAGCCCGGGCAGCCCGGACGTGGAGGACAACCCGAATTTCCCCGGCTGGTACTCCGGCGGCTGTCTGCTCTACCTCGCCGACGCGGCGTTCGCCCGGAACAAGGCCGTGCCGCTCTTCGAGACTGCGCTGCGCGCGGCGGCCACCAACACCGGCACCCGCTACCTGGACGCGAGCCGGCTCTTCCACGGCCACGAGGTGTGCACCGACAACACCTCGGTCCGCGGTCTCTACATCGAGATCGGCATCTGGGACGAGAACGCCGCCCGGCAGTCGTTCCACCCCAACAACCGCGGCCACGGCATGTTCGCCCAGTGCATCACGCAGTTCTGGAACTCGGGGCAGGCCCAGGCCACCTGCGTCGACCCGGCCAGCATCGGGCAGGGCGTGCTGGTTAACGGCCTGCTGGAGTTCAAGCAGTTGCGCAATAGCGCCACCGGCACCTGCGTGGACGGCAAGGGGTACGACTCGCGCAACAACACGGTCCAGCAGTCGTACGGCTGCCACGGCGGACGGAATCAGGGCTTCTGGTACGACCCGGCGCGGCAGACACTGCACTCCGAGCTCTCCCACGACCGCTGCCTGGACGTGACGGGCGGCTCGTTGACCGCCAACACGACGGTGAACATCTACGACTGCCAGGGCGGGCCCAACCAGAAGTTCGTGTTCGTCGGCAACCAGCTGAAGCCGGCTGGCGCGACCAACCTCTGCGTCGGCTTCGACAGTCCGTTGCTGGGCACCCCGCGGCTGCGGCTGGCCGCCTGCTCCACCAGCACCCGCCAGCAGTGGTCCTTCGAGTCCCGCTCGTACGCCAACCCGGTCGGCTACGGCCACGGCGACTTCATCGGGTCCCGGGTCTACTGAACTGAGCTGTTAACAGGGGCCCCCTATACAACGCCAGGCGTTAAGAGGGGGCCCCTCCTTTCACGGCGGGCGGTGAGCGGCGGTTCGCCGATGGTGGCGACCAGCCGCTCCGCAGGCGTCCGGAGCCGGGTCCGAAAGGCGTGGTTGAGCAGGGTGTCAACCTGCCACACCTGCTTGGGGTGGTGAGTACGGATGAGAAACCGCTCGCGGACCCCGTCGATCGCGGTGGCCGCCAGCTCGACACTCTGCGACCGGGGGTCGGGGCTCCAGGTGACGTCGCTCAGCTCGCGCAGCTCGGCATTGAGGTGCAGGCGCAGCCGGTGCAGCACCCGACTCTGCCGGGTGACCACCAGCCGGCGGTGGGTGAGCAGCAGCAGATACTCGCCGCCGCTCTGGTGGTCCGGGCGGCTGCAGCGGGTGACCAGGATCGGCGCGTCGCCGGAGCCGACGCACCGGCGGAAGATCGGCATGTGTCGACTGACGGTCTGGGTCGCCAGGCCGGTCTCGGCGGCGGCCGGAAGGAACGTTCGCGAGAACATGTCCATGCAAGATGCAACGAGCAAGTGAACGAGGGTGATATGGCTCACTCCCGACTTTGGAAACTTTCACCCTCGCTTGATGTGGGGGCGTTGTGGGAGCGGGGAAGGACGCCACCGTACCTACAAACTTGATGACGTAAACGATTCAATGCCCGGGCGTGCGGGCCGCGATGGGCCGCAGCCCAGGACACGCCAACTCTGGCGGTCGTCAGGCAAGCGGGGCTGCTGTCGCGGCGGGCCTGAGTCGTCTACGTCATCAAGTTTGTAGCGCCACAAAGAGACAGGGTGCCCTCGGCCACCCTGTCCCGGCTCACAGCAGCTCGATGATGGTGGCGTTGGCCATGCCGCCGCCCTCACACATGGTCTGCAGGCCATAGCGGATCCCGTTGTCCCGCATGTGCTGCAGCATGCTGGTCATGATCCGGGCACCGGACGCGCCGAGCGGGTGGCCCAGGGCGATCGCCCCGCCGCGCGGGTTGAGTCGCTCCGGGTCCGCCTCGGTCTCCGCCAGCCAGGCCAGCGGTACCGGCGCGAACGCCTCGTTCACCTCGTACACGCCGATCTCCTCGATGCCCAACCCCGCGCGGCGCAGCGCCTTCGCGGTGGCCGGGATGGGTGCCGTCAGCATGGTGACCGGGTCGTCCGCGGCGACCACGGCGGTGTGCACCCGGGCCAGCGGGCGCAGCCCGTGCCGGCTGGCCCACTCGCTGGTGGTGACGGCGAGCGCCGCGGCCCCGTCGGAGATCTGGGACGCGGACCCGGCGGTGACCACGCCGTCGGCCTTGAACGGGGTGGCCAGCTCGCCGAGCTTGGCCAGCGTGGTGTCCCGCCGGATGCCCTCGTCGGCGGTGAACTTGCCGCCGTCGGTCAGCGGCACCGGGGCCAGCTCGGGATCGAACGCGCCGGCGTCCTGCGCGGCGGCGGCCCTCTCATGGCTGGCCAGCGCGAACTCGTCGAGCTGAGCTCGGGAGAAGCGCCACCGCTGGGCGATCAACTCCGCGCCGACGCCCTGGTTGAACGGGAGAGGGCTGTCCTCGGCGACGCCCTCGACGCCCCGGTAGCGCGCCAGGATCGCCGCGCTGAACGGCATCCCGCCGGCCACGCTGGTGCCCATCGGCACCCGGGTCATCGACTCCACTCCGCCGGCGATCACCAGGTCGGCCTGGCCGGCGAGGACGGTGGCGGCGGCGAAGTGCAGCGCCTGCTGGCTCGACCCGCACTGCCGGTCGAGGGTGGTGCCTGGCACCGATTCGGGCCAGCCGGCGGCGAGGACGGCGTTGCGCGCGACGTTCCAGGACTGCTCGCCGACCTGGGACACGCAGCCCCAGACCACGTCGTCGACCTGGGCGGGGTCGATCCCGGTCCGCTCGGCGAGGGCACGCAACACGTGCGCCGAGAGATCGACCGGATGCACGGCGGCCAGGCTGCCCTTACGCCGCCCGACCGGGGTTCGTACCGCACCGACGATGACCGCGTCACTCATGACTACTCCCCGGTAACTTAGACCTGCCCCGATCCTACGTGCTGCCCTGGCCGCCCGTCCTCCCCCGACCTCCGGCCGTCCCGCCGCCGGCTCGACCCGGCTGGCATGCTGGGGCGGTGAATCCACAGTCGCTTCCGGCCCGGCGGTGGCGGGTGCCGGCCGTCCTGCCGGTGGCCAAACTGGTCGGGGCGGTCGTCCTGGTCGGCCTGGCCCTGCTCTTCGCCGACGGCGACCGGGTTCAGCTCGGGCTCGCCGGGCTGGCCGCCGCCGGCCTCGCCGGCTGGGCCCTGCGCGACCTGGTTGCGCCGGTCCGACTAACGATGGATGCCGAGGGGATCGCGGTGCGCGCGGGCTTCGCCGGTTGGCGGCGGCTGCCCTGGCCGGCCGTGGAGGTGATCCGGCTGGAACGGCGTACCCGGCGAGGGCTGACCGCCGAGACGCTGGAGATCGACGCGG
The DNA here is from genome assembly GCF_040636055.1 of Micromonospora sp. NPDC006766. Taxonomy (NCBI): domain Bacteria; kingdom Bacillati; phylum Actinomycetota; class Actinomycetes; order Micromonosporales; family Micromonosporaceae; genus Micromonospora; species Micromonospora sp. NPDC006766. The sequence goes on from NZ_JBEYIX010000047.1 coordinate 22,456, forward strand.
GCGAGTCGCTGCACCTGTTCGGCCGGTACGACCTGGACGCGCCGCTGGACGAGGTCGCCGAGGCGCTGCGCGAAGCCCGAACCGCCGCCGGCTGACGCCGTCGACCCGACCGGCGGCAGCGACCGGCCGGCCTCGGCACCCGACCGGCAGCGTCGGTGCCCGCCGGCTCAGCCCGTCAGCATCGCGGTGCGGACCAGGACCAACCCGAGCAGCGCCACCAGCAGGATCGCCCCGCCCGCCGCCTGGACCAGGTTGCGGCGCAGCCGCGGGGCGTACGCCAGGACCAGGGCCATCAGCGCGCCGGTGAACAGGCCGCCCAGGTGGCCGGCGACGGAGATGTGCGGCACGGTGAACGTGAAAATCAGGTTGATCACCAGGATCGGCACGATGGCCGAGGTGTCCCGACCGAGCCGGCGCATGATCACGAAGATCGCGGCGAAGAGGCCGAAGATGGCGGTCGACGCACCGGCCGAGGTCTGGTTGGCCGGGCTGAACAGGTAGACGGCGACGTTGCCGCCCAGCCCGGCGATCAGATAGAGCGCCAGGAACCGCAGCGGGCCGAGCACCGCCTCCAGCGTCCGGCCGAGCACCCAGAGCCCCCACATGTTGAGCAGCAGGTGCAGCAGGCCGTAATGCAGGAACATCGCGGTGACCAGCCGGTACCACTGCCCGTCGGCGACCCCACCGATGGTGTCGTCGGGTAGGCGGGCCAGGCCGAGCACGGACCCCCAGTCGGTCAGCGGGGTGGAGCCACCGAGCAGCCCGCCGAGGCCGCCGCCGCCGACGGCCGCACCCACGCTCCGAGCCGAGGCGAGGGAGAGGAGCATCACCAGCACGTTCAGCGCGATCAGGGCCTTCGTGACGTAGCCCTCACGGCCGGCGGCACCGCCGCCGAAGGCGGTACGCGCCGGCCGCACGCTACGGCGACCCTCGTCGACGCACTCCGGGCACTGGTGGCCGACCGAGGCATCCCGCATGCACTGCGGACAGATCGGCCGTTCACAACGCGTGCACCGGACGTACGTCTCCCGGTCGGGGTGGCGGTAGCAGACCGGAGTGGTCGGCACCGGCCCGCCGGTGGCGTCGTTGGCCTGCCCGGAGCGCTCAGTCATGCGAGCAAAGGTACCCGCCGAATGCTTCGCTCGCTCCGCTCGCTCACGCCGGCTTGCGCTCGATCTCGACGCGCTCGATGACCACGTCCTGCAGCGGCCGGTCACTCGGGCCGGTCGGGGTGTTCGCGATCGAGTCGACCACCTTCGCGGACTGCTCGTCGGCCACCTGTCCGAAGATGGTGTGCCGGTTGTTCAGGTGCGGGGTCGGCGCAACCGTGATGAAGAACTGCGAACCGTTGGTGCCGGGTCCGGCGTTCGCCATGGCCAGCAGGTACGGCCGGTCGAAGCGCAGCTCCGGGTGGAACTCGTCGGCGAACTTGTAGCCCGGCCCACCGCGACCGGTGCCGGTCGGGTCGCCCATCTGGATCATGAAGCCGCTGATCACACGGTGCGAGACGGTGCCGTCGTAGTACGGCCCGCTGCCCGGCTGGCCGGTACGCGGGTCGGTGTATTCCCGAGTGCCCTCGGCCAGGTCGACGAAGTTGCGGACGGTCTTGGGTGCGTGGTTCGGAAAGAGCTCCAGCCGGATCGGGCCGGCGTTGGTGTGCAAGGTGGCGTAGACAGCCTCGGCCACGGGTACTCCTCACTTGTCGGTCAGTTCCATGCGGATCCTCCCATGTGCCCGATCTGGCCATGCGAAGGCATCCGAAGGTGGAGGATGACGAAGGAACAACTCCCAGGAGGTGGGACCGTGTTTGGAATCGGGCGGCGTAGGACTCAGGGGCAGCTCGCGAAGGCCGAACTGAACCAGGGCATCGGTCACCTGAGGCAGGCCGCGACGCACGCGGCGAAGGGTGCCGGCACCCGGGTCGGCCCGGGGCTCCAGGCAGCCCGGGGTGCCGTCGCGCCCGCCGCGATCATGGTCCGGGACCGGGCGTCGAGCGGCCTCGCCTCGACGGTCGCGGCGCTCGCGCCGTTGGTCCTGGCCATGCGCGAGGCCCAGGCCGAGGCAGCGGGCAAGGCGGTGACCGGCCGCAAGACCGCCGCCGCGAAGCGGGCCGCGGTGAGCCGCAAGGTGAAGGCCAAGAACGCCAAGGCCACCAGGAGGAAGCAGAAGAACAGGTCGGCGGGGCGAATGATCGGGCTGCTGGCCGCCGGCACCATCGCCGGGCTGGCCGGCGCGATGGCCATGCGCCGTCGCCGCGAACAGCAGGAGTGGGCCGAGTACGACCCGACCGGCGGGCTGGAGCCGATGCGCGAGGACGTCGACACCATCGTCGTGGAGACGCCCGACCCGAGCGCGAAGGTGACTCAGGCGACCGAGGCCGGCAGCTCGGCGACGGCCGGGGGCGGCAGCGCCGCCACCGCCACGTCCGGCAGTCAGCCGGTGATCCAGCCGACCGACCAGGTGCCCTCGGTGGCCGAGGGGGCCCGGGACGTCTCCGGCCGACCGGCCACCAACATCGCGAAGGCGCTGAACAACGGGAAGAACACCGCCAAGGCCGGCGGTCGTCACTGACCCCCATCCGGGACGGAAAGCGCCGGCGCGCGGGTACGCCCGCGGCCGGCGCTCCCGGTTGCGCCTCGAAGCCCGGCGGCTACAACCAACCGTTACGGCGGAACATGCCGTAGAGGCCCAGCGAGATGGCGAGCATGACCGTCAGCACGACCGGATAGCCGTAGGGCCATTCCACCTCCGGCATGTTGTCGAAGTTCATGCCGTAGATGCCCGCGATCGCCGTCCACACCGCGCCGATCGCCGCCCACGCGGCGATCTTGCGCATGTCGTTGTTCTGGTCGACGGTGACCTGGGCCAGCCGCGCCTGCAGTATCGAGTTGAGCAGGTCGTCGTACGAGGCGACCTGCTCGACCGTCCGGCTCAGGTGGTCCTGCACATCCCGGAAGTAGCGCCGGATCTCCTCCGGCACCTCCCGGTTGGCCTGCGAGGTGAGGGTGAGCAGCGGCCGCTGCAGCGGCGTCACCGCCCGCTTGAACTCCACCAGCTCCCGCTTCATCTGATAGATCCGCTGGATCCGGCCGCTGCCCTGCCGGTCGAAGACGTCGGCCTCCAGCACGTCGAGGTCGGTCTCCAGCTGGTCGGCGACGTCCAGGTAGAGATCCACCGCCCGGTCGGTGATCGCATAGGCGACCGCCCACGGACCGTGCGCCAGCAGCTCCCGCTTCGCCTCGAGGTCGGCCCGCACCGGCGCGAGTCGGGAGGCGTCCCCGTGCCGGACGCTGATCAGGAAGTTCGGCCCGATGAAGAGCATCACCTGACCGGTCTCCACCACCTCGGAGTACTCGGTCAGCTCGGTGTGCTCGCAGTAGCGGGCGGTACGCAGCACCAGGAACGCCACCTCACCGAAGCGCTCCAGCTTGGGGCGCTGCTGGGCCTTGACCGCGTCCTCCACGGCCAGCTCGTGCAGGCCGAAGGTGGCGGCGATCTCGGTCATCTCGTCCAGCCCCGGCTCGTGCAGACCGAGCCAGACGAAGGCGTTGCGCTGCTCGCCGGCCGCCGCCAGGGCGTCGGCGTAGTGCCAGTCGCCGGGCTGGCGCGCGCCGTCGACATAGAGGCCGCAGTCGACGACCCCGCTGCGGCCGGCGCCGGTCGGCTCGGGCGTACGCGGGGAGCCGTCGGCGTTGAGGATGCGGGACATGGCCCGTACCGGTGCCGCCCAGGCCCGTGGCCTGACCGCCCGGCTGCCGTTCTGTCCGGCGGTGCGACCGCCTGCCACCCGGTCCGTCATCTCGCCCCCTCCCCACGATGCTGCGGCTAGCAGGTTACGCCGATCGGGGCGACGCGCAGCACGAGCGGGCGTACGCGCGGCTGGGCGGCTGCGACGGACGTCACACGGGCGGGCGGTGGGTGGGTGGTGCCGGGCGGGCCGGCCGCGTCAGGGGGGTGAGGGGCGACACGGCCCACCCGGCACCCATTGGGGGCGGGAGTTGTGCTAAGCGCGCCAGCGGCCCCGGCGGGGGCGGCGGGGCTCCCCGGACGGCGGACCTGTCACGACGGGAGATGAACGGCGCTCGCAGCATTGTGGGCCGCCGGCCGGCTCAGCGGGAGTGCTGAACCGGCCGGCATCGCCTTATTGTCGGAAACCCGACAGAGATTACCCGCGGACTGCGGCCATCGCCTCAGCCAGTCGCCGGACACCCTCGTCGATCCGGTCCGCGGTCACCGCGGAGAACGCCAGCCGGAGCGCGTGCCGACCGCCCTCCAACAGGAAGTCGCTGCCCTTGACCACCGCGACGCCGCGCTCGGCGGCGGCCGGGGCGAGCCGGTCCACCTCGATGTCCTCCGGCAGCTCGACCCAGAGGAAGTAGCCGCCGTCCGGCTCCACGAACCGAGCCTCGGGAATGTGCCGGCGCAGCGACTCGGCGAGCACCCCGGCCCGTTCGCCGAGGGCGGTACGCACCGTGTTGATGGACCGCTCGATGTCACCGGAGACGCAGAACTGGTGCACGATCGCCTCGGAGACCATGCCGGGCGAGATGTAGAGGTTGGTGGCCTTCTTGGCGATCGCGGCGATCAGCTCGGCGGGGCCGACCAGGTAGCCGACCCGGACCCCCGGGCAGACCGTCTTGGTGAAGCTGGAGGCGTGCACCACCACGCCCCGGGTGTCCATTGACAGCATCGACGGCAGCGGCTCGCCCCGGAACCGGATGTCCGCGTACGGGTCGTCCTCGAAGATGGTGAAGTCGTACTCGGCGGCCAGGTCGAGCAGCTCCCGGCGCTTCTCCAGGGACAGGGTCACGCCAGCCGGGTTCTGGTAGTTCGGGATGACGTGGGCCAGCCGCGGCCGGACCCCCGACTCCAGCAGCTTGCGCAGCTCGGCGGTGTCCAGACCGTCCGGCTGGACCGTCACCCCGTGGATCTCGCCCCCCATCTGCTGAAGGTTGAGCAGGGTCCGGTCGTACGTCGGCCGCTCGACCACCACCGCGTCACCCCGGCGGACCAGGTGGTCGAAGAGAAAGGCGTCGGCCTGCAGGGACCCGTTGGTGATCAGCACCTGGTCGGCTTCGACGCCGTGCTTCTCCGCGATCCACTTGCGCAGGGGTGGGTAACCGACGGAGGTGCCGTACGCCGTGATCCCGGCGGGATCGGCGTCGAAGGCGCGGACGGCGGCGGCCTTGAGCCCCTCGACATCAACGATGTCCAGCGAGGGAGCGCCACGGGCGAAGGAGATCAGCTGCTCGGCGGTCATGCGCACGAGCCTAGGGCCTGGTACGGCCGGTCCGACCGACATACCCGCGAAGTTCAACAGGCGGACCGTCGATCCGTCCGAGGGGACCGCGAAGATCCGAAACGAGCTCGCCCCGGCCGTGCTCAAGGACGTCGGGGACCGCAGGTCGCACGAGCTGATGACGACCGCGCTGACCCGCTGGCGGCCGCGGTCCGATCCGGGGTCGAGATGCCCGCTTCGGCCGTCACCGGCAGCACCCGCCAGGCGTTCGGCTGAGTGTAACGGTACGCACGGCCCGAGTGGCCGGGGTTACCGTCGGGCGGTACGCACGTCCGACCTGCGCCCCGCGACGGGCCATCAGCCAGGGAGGGCCATGCCGGCCGAACGAGACCAGCAGCACGCTTCCGGGCCACCGGCCGGCCTCTGGCCGGGTCCGGACATCCCGCGCCAGCAGAGCGCCCCGGGGCTGCCGTGGCCGGAGGCCGCGGGTCCGGTTCCACCGATCGAGGCCCAATCCACGCTGCCCTGGCCCGAGACCGGTGCCGCCGACGAGCCCGGACCGGTCCCGCCCGCCGACGGCCCCGACCTGCCGCCACCCCCGGTCGTGCCACCCCCGACCGCGCCGGCCTCCGCGCCAGCGGGCGAATCCCGCCGGAAGTGGCGGTTGGCCATCGCGGCGGCGGTCGTCCTGGCGGTGGCGAGCGGCGGGGTCGCCGTGGCGACGCTGCGCCCCGAGCGGCCGCAGGCCGCCCAGCCCCCGGTGCAGAGCGGACCGACCGGCGCGCCCGGCCCGAGTGCCGCCGGTTCGGGCGCTGCCGGTCCGCCCAAACCGCCGTCGGCCTCCGTCGGGTCGGCCCAGGGCTTCACAGGTGCCCGGCTGGCCCTGCCCGGCGCGTCCATCGGCGTGCAGAGCGGGGAGACCTTCGGCCAGGCGTTGGCCCGTTCCGACCGCACCTTCGGCCGGCTACGGATGGCCCGGATCTACCTCCCCGGACTGCCGCCGGTCTGGAAGGGCAGCCGGGCGAGCCTCGTCAACCGGCCCGTGGTGGTCTCCTTCAAGGCCTCCCCTCGGGAGATCAACTCCGGCCAGCACGACGCCCGGCTGACCTCCTGGTTCGCCTCGATCCCGCGTGAGCACAACGTCTACTGGTCCTACTATCACGAGCCGGAGGACGAGGTCGCGCGCGGCGCCTTCACGGCGGAGGAGTACCGGGCGGCCTGGCGTCGGATCGCCGGCCTGGCCGACCGGGCGGGCAACCCCAAGCTCATCAACACGCTCATCCTGATGTGCTGGACTCTCGACCCGAAATCCGGGCGGAGCTTCGACTCCTTCTACCCGGGCGGCGACGTGGTCGAGGCGCTCGGCTGGGACTGTTACAACTGGGGCGTCAAGTGGAAGCGGTACGCGACCCCGCAGGAGATCTACGGTCGCGTGATCAGCAAGTCCCGCGAGCTGAGCAAACCGTGGGGCGTGGCGGAGACCGGCAGCGACCTGGTGCCCGGCGACACCGGCACCGGCCGGGCGGCGTGGATCCGCGCGATGACCAGCTATCTCAGCAGGCAGCGGCCGGAGTTCGTGGCGTACTACAACCAGGTGGTCGGCCAGGGTGACTTCCGGCTGCTGGACCAGCCCAGCATCCAGGCATGGCGGTCGTTCTGCCTGGCCTGACCGGGAACGTGCGGCACGGGTGACATGACCGATCGGTCGCCCGTGGCGTACCGGCTCAGATGCCCCGGCCGCGCTTGTGCAGCGTACGCAGCACCCGGTCGGCGTGCACGGCCCGGCTCGCCACCGCCAGGGCCAGGTAGGCGCGCGGCTCGCGGGGGTTACGGGCCAGGGTGCGCCGGGCCCACCGGACCGCGTCCCGCCGGTTGCCCATGGCGGCCTGCGCGAAGGCGATCTGGCCGGCGACCCGGGCCTCACCGTGCGGCACGGTGGCGAACTCGGGGTATCGGCGCAGCAGCCACTTCAACGCGGTCGAGATGGTCTCCCAGCGCTGCGCGAAGTATGACCGCTCGTGCCACCGCACCAGCACGTACGGCCTGCCCACGTTGACCAGCGGGGCGTACCGGGCGGCCCGGAGCAGAAACTCGTAGTCCTCCGCGTAGCTGCCCGGGATCTGCTCGTCAACCAGCCCGATCCCGTCGAGCAGCGTGGCCCGGCGGATCAGGAACGTGGACGGGTGCAGCTCGGTCAGGCGGTCGCGGAGCAGCGCCTCCAGCGACACCCGGGTCCGGTCCAGCGAGCGGTCCACCGTCCGCTCGTGGTAGCTGACCCGGATGCCGCAGCTGATCAGCGCGCCGTCCGGGTGGACGTCGAGCGCGCCGAGCTGAGCGGCGAGCTTGCCGGGCAGCCACTCGTCGTCGTCGTCGCAGAACGCGACCAGCTCGCCGGTGGCCGCCTCGATGCCGGTGTTGCGCGCCCCGGCCAGCCCCGGCGTACGGGTGTTGGTGATGACCCGGACCCGGCGATCGCCCCGGTCCAACTCGAGCGACCGGTCCGGCTCGGACTGGTCGTAGACCACGATGGCCTCGATCAGGCCCGGGTGCGCCTGGCTGAGGATCGCGTCAAGCGCGACCCGCAGCAGCTCCGGGCGGTCTCGGGTCGCGACGACCACCGAAATGCTCGGAGTGCTCAAGAGGACCCCTGCACGGAGTCGGATCCCCGCTGACCGAGGTAGCCGTAGCGGAGCCGGAAGGGCAGCGTGGCCAGGCTGACCACGGCACGGCTGCGGCGCGGCAGGCGGGTACGCCAGGCCTCGTCCCGGTGCACGGTCAGGGGGCCGTCGTTGAACCGGAGTGGGTTGCCGGCGATGCTGTGCACTCGGGCGGGCCATGCCGGCGACGACACCACGGCGTCGCGCGAGGCCGAGCGCGCGTCAGCCGGATCGGTGAGGATACGCAGCGCCGCCGGGTCGTCCGGCAGCCCGGCGAACTCACGAAGCCGGCGTACGGTGCCCGTCGGGTCGGCGGTGAAATCCTCGTAGCGCAGCCGGCGCACCTGCGCGCGGGCGGCGAGCAGGTGGAACGCGGCGTTCTGCGCGGTCCACAGCTTGCTCACGGCCAACGGGGAGAAGGTGGGCATGAAGTCCTCGCCGTCGACCACTTCGGGCCGGCGCACCTGCTTGCCCCAGGAGTACGCCACTGCCCGGCTGTCCCGGACCAGGTGCAGCACCCGCAGCACGAGCCCGTCGGCCCAGCGCAGCGCGAAGGCGAGCGAGGCGTGTTTGCTGGAGTCCACCACGATCCGGGCCCCGCTGACCGCGAGAGCCGCGCGGTAGATCCGGGTGTAGTGGGAGGCGTACGCGCGGACGTCGGCGAGCTGCTCCGGCGGCAGGGAACTCTTCGCGAGCCGGGGGATGTGCCGGGTGCGATCGACGCGGCGCTTGAGCGCGAGCATCTCGATCCGGTCGACTGCGGACCAGCCGCCAAAGGCGTGCTCGCCCACCCGCTGCCAGAACAGGCACCCGGTGAAGCGTTCGCCGCAGCCGCACCGCTCGTCGGCGCCGAGCGCCCGTTCCCAGAGATGGACCACCTCACCGAGGGCGCACACGTCCGCGCTCTGCGCGAGGAGTAGTTCGAGAAGCGTGGAGCCGCTGCGGCCGAGGCCACCGACGAAGAGCACGCGCGGGGTGTCCGTCACCGCCGCCCTCCGCCGCGCTGGTGTATCCGGCGGGCCATCAGGTCGTCGATCACCTGACCCACCCGGGCCACCGCCTCGGCCCGCGGGTCGGGCCGGCCCGGGTCCGCGGTCAGGATGAAGCGGGACGGGTCGGCCAGCCCCTCGTCGAGGGTGGCGAGCAGCTCGGCCTCGGATTCGCAGAGCCGGACCATCCCGGCCGCACCGAGCCGCCGGGAGAAGAGCTGCTGGTGATTGTCGACGTGCTCGTCGTGGGTCGGGTCGCGGGGCACCACGATCGGCAGATGGCCGGCGCGCCGGGCCTCGGTGATGGTGGCCGGCCCACCGTGGCTCACCACGAGCGTGGCCTCGGCCATCGCCCGCTGCAGCTCCTCGTGGCCGACGAACGAAGCGGCCCCGGGCAGGCGGGGGGTGCGGCTGTGTCCGTACTGAAGGAAGACGTGGACGTCACCGCGGTCGGCGTGCCACCGCTCCAACCAGTCGACCAGCCGGTCGAACCGGTGCACGTCGGTGCCGACCGCGGCCAGCACGTACGGTGCCGGAGCGCAGCCGTGGGAGGGGCTCACAGCAGGTTACCCACGACGGTCGCCTCCGGGTACATGCGGCGCTGTTCCTCCCACTGCACCAACATCGCGGAGAGGAAGGGCCGGCAGAGCCGGGCGGTCAGCGTCGCGCTGTCGATCCGGTCGTAGACCTCGATGTAGACGGTCGGGATGCGGCGCAGCCGGGCCGCGACCACGAATGGCAGGGCCACCCCGGCGCCGGTGGTGACGACTGCGTCCACCCGTCGGCGGCGCATCACCTCGATCGCCAGCAGGGCGTTGCGGGTCAGGTTCTTCACGTTGCGGGTGGTGGGATGGTGCGCCCACACCACGTCCTCGCCGTCGAGCAGCGACCGGGCGTCAGGAGTGTCGAAGGTGACCCAGGCCCGGCGCCGGTTCCGGTACCAGGGTCTCAGCGCCGTCAGCTGGGCGAGGTGGCCGCCGCTGGAGCCGACCAGCAGGACCTGTCCGGAACCTTCGGTTGAGCCGTTCACCAAACGTCCTCTCCATATGCCCACGGCCGCGCCCGCATTTATGTGAGTGACCTTCAGGCACGCCCTGCCAAACAATCGGCCTGCAGCTGCACATTGATGGGAATCTCACCTCGCACAAATCCCGTCCCACCCCGCAGGGCCTGCATGGGCCCTGCCCCTGCAATCACCTGGTCAAGCAAACAGCCAGGTCGGCCACAATGCAACGGTGTCGCGAGCCGGCCCGCTCGAACCGGTCGGGCGGTTGTCGGGATTCCGTCATCGCTTGCGCTGGGCGGCTCGCCGGAACTGGAGCAGCCTTTCCACAGTCTTCGGATCGGGAACAATCCGGGTTACGGTCAGGGCACACCTAGCGTGGACTGTCCGGCCCGGTCGAAAGGGAGCACCTTCCTATGCCCTCAACCCACCTGGCCGAGCGGGATGCTGACGGGCTCGCCCTGGCGGCCTACCTGGGCTGGCTGCGCCGCCGCTGGTGGATCCTGCTCCTCGCCGCCGTGCTCGGCACGGTCGGTGGGCTGGCACTGACCAAGCTTCAGCATCCCCGCTACCTGTCGAGCACCTCGCTGCTGGTGCGACCGCCCAGCGCCGGCCCGGACAGCAACCCCAACGCGAAGGTCAATCTCGACACCGAGGCACAGGTGGTCCGTTCGCTCGTCGTGGCGGAGCGGGCCAAGGGCCTGCTGAAGACCAGCACCGAAGCCGAGTATCTGGTCCAGTCGGTGGCTGTCACCGTGCCGCCGAACAGCCAGGTCCTCCAGGTGGCGTACGAGGCGGACAGCCCGACCCAGGCCCAGGCCGGGTCGCACGCCTTCGCGCAGGCGTACCTGGACCTGCGCAAGGCCACCGCGCAGAAGGCGCTGGAAAACGAGACCACCGCGCTGAAGCAGCAGATCGCGGAGGTCAACAAGCAGCTCAGCGCAGTCGCCGGGCGGATTGCGGCGGCACCCGGCAACTCGGTCGAGCGGCAACGGGCGGAGGCCGACCGGAGCGTGCTGACCAACCAGCTCGGCTCGCTGAACAACCGGCTCAGCCCGTTGCTCTCCGCCGACACCGACCCGGGCGAGATCATTTCGGACGCCCGGCTGCCGCAGCAGCCCAGCTTCCCGAACCGCACCCTCAACCTGGCCAGCGGCATGGGGGCCGGTCTGCTGCTGGGCATCGTGCTGGCGCTGCTGCTGGACCGGCTCGACACCCGGATCCGTCGTGGCCGGGACATCACCGACCGGGCCGGCCTAGCGCTGCTGCTGGAGCTGCCGACCCGTCATCCCTCGCTGACGATGCTGCCGCCGTCCCACGAGATCTCCCGTGAGCTGGGCCGGCTACGCAACGTGCTGCTCTCCGCGGTCCCCGAGCCGCGTGAGGTCCGCCGGGGGCGCCAACTCCTACTTTGCGACGGCTCGACCGGCATGGCCGCCGGGTTCGTCGCCGCCAACCTGGCCGCGGCGTACGCCCGGACCGGCCAGCAGGTCGCGCTGGTCACCACCAAACCGGGCTCGGCGGTCACCACCATCACCGGGGTCGCCGAAGGGCGGCACAGTCTGGCCTCGGTGCTCCGCCGGGACGTACCGGCGCTCAAGGCACTGGCCCCGGTGCGCGGCCTTAACCAGCTTCGGGTGCTGGTTCCCGGCGACCTGGACGCCGAGGTCGAGCTGCCGGTCGGCAGCCTGCTGGAGATCCTCGACGAGCTGGCCGCGCGCTTCGACCACGTGCTGATCGAGACCGCCCAGCCGACCGTCGCGGTGGAGGCGCAGGCGCTGGGCCGGCACGTTGACGCGGTGATCGTGGTGGCCGAGACCGGGCGGACCCGCAGCGGTCAGATCAAGGTTGCGCTCCAGCAGTTCGAGCAGGTCAACGCCCCGGTGCTCGGCGCGGTGCTGGCACCGCGCCTGCCCGCGCCGCTCAGCGGAACGAGCCGTCCGGCTGCCCCGCCCAACCGGCCCAAGCCGCGGCCGAGCCCCGGCCCGTACGCCGAGTCGACAGTTGTGCTGCCCCGGACGAGGCCGTCCGGCCCGGGATCCGCCACCGATCCGGCGCGGCCGGTGCAGCCCGGCAGGCCGCTGCCGATGAACGGCAGCGGTGGCGCCTACCACCCCCGGGGTGAGTTTGCGGGCGTCGACGGCCCGGGGCGCGGCTACCCGCTCGATCCCGGCGAGGATCTGGGGTGAACCGCAGGCAGGTCCTCTGCGTCGCCCTCGCACCGGTCCTCGTGGTCGGCTTCGGCGCGGCGTGCAGCAAGCCGCGGCCCCCCGCCAGCAGCGTCCAGGTGGTCGACCCCGGCACGTCCGGGCCGGCCACCGGGAGCCCGACCCCGGCCCTGCCGGCGGCACCGCTGACCGGGCTGCCGGTGAGCGCCCCGGCGGTGGCCGCCCGGCAGGCCGTCGCCGTGCCACTGCGGGTCAGTCGGTCGACGACCCCGGCCGGCCTGGACGCCGCCGATCTGGTCTACGCCGAGTTCGCCGAGTCCGACACGCTGCACCTCACGGCGGTGTTTCAGTCCCGGGACGCCGCCAAGGTCGGCCCGGTCACCGAGGTTCGGCCGGTCGACATCCGGTCGGTCGCCGTGCTGCGCCCCTTCGTCGGCTACGCCGGCGGGCCCACCGGTTTCCTCACCCAGTTCGCGCAGTCCGGCCTGGCCGGCATCACCTCCGCCGAGCGCGGCGCCAAGGTCTTCAAAGCCGATCACACCTCCACCGCCGCGCTGTGGAACGTCGCGCCGAAGGGCGGTCAGCCGCCCACACCGGCGCTCGACCACGCCACCGACGACGACCCACTGGCCGCCCACGATCTCGTGCCGGCCCATGAGCTGACCGTCGACGTCCGCGGCGGCCCGCCGATGATCTGGCGGTACGACCAGCAGAAGTCGCACTGGGTCAGCAAGGTGGGCACCGTGACGGTGACCGCCGCGTCGGTGTTCGTGCTGACCATGGAATACCGGACCCTGCAGGTCCGGCATCCGTCGCCGCGGTCGCTTCCGGCGGCGAAGGTGTTCGGCGTGGGCGCGGTCGTCGCGGTCTCCGGGCCGTCCAGCGCGAAGGGCCGGTGGCGCAAGCCCGGCCTCGATCTGGCCTGCACCATCGCCGACAGCGGCGGCGACATCATGCAACCGCGCCCCGGCAACGCCTGGGTGATCTACGCGCCGACCACCGCCAAGGTCACCGTGAGATGAGCACCGTCGCCCCGCACCATCCCGCCCCGGTCGGGGGTGACGCTTCCGAGCCCGAGGCGGCACAGGTCGCGGTGCGGTCGAAGGGCCGGTCGCTGCGGCTCCCGGTGGCGTGGCCGCTGATCACGCTCTTCGTGCTCTACCCGCTGTGGTGGGTGCTCGGGGTGTCCAGCTTCGTTTTCGTCATCTTCGCGGTGCCGATGCTGATACAGCTGCGCAACCGGGGCCCGATCCGGGTGCCGCCCGGCTTCGGGATCTGGCTGGTGCTGCTGCTCTGGGTGCTGCTCTCCGTCCTGATGCTCGGCCTCACCGCGCCGAACACGCTCCCGCCTCACGGCGACGGCCGGTATCTCGGCTGGGCCGTCCGGCTGGCGAACTACGTCGCCATGACCGTGGTCATGCTCTATGTGTTCAACCTGAGCGAGCGGGAGCTGTCCCGGCGGCGGGTGGTCCGGCTCTTCGGGTTCATGGGAGTCGTCGTGGTGATCGGCGGCTGGCTCGGCTCGCTCTTCCCCACGTTCAGCTTCGTCGCGCCGCTGCGGTCCGTCCTGCCGCACGCGATCGCCAGCCAGCCCTACGTCGCCTCGCTGATGAACGTCAAGTTCGCACAGGTCCAGCAGGTGATCGCCGGCGAGCCCAGCTCGCTGCGTCCGTCGGCACCCTTCACCTACACGAACTCCTGGGGCGAGAACACGGCGATTTTGTTGATCTGGCTGATCGTCGGCTGGGTGGTGCTGGGCCGGCCGCTACGCCGGGTGCTCGGTGTCGCGATCGTCCTGGCCGCGGTCCTGCCGATCGTCTACTCGCTCAACCGGGGGCTCTGGATCGGCCTTGGCATCTCCGCGGTGTACCTGGCGATCCGGCTCGCGCTGCGCGGCCGGATGGTGGTGCTCGGCGGGCTCGCCCTGGCGGTCTGCCTGATCGGCGTGTTGATCGTTGCCACGCCACTCGGGCGAACGTTCGACGAGCGACTGCGGAACGGGCACAGCGACGGCGTCCGGGCGACCCTGTCCCAGGGCGCGATCACCGCCGCCAACCACTCGCCGGTGCTCGGGTACGGCGGCAACCGGGCGCTGATCGGCAGCAGCCGGTCGATCGCCATCGGCAAGTCCGCCGACTGCCGACAGTGCGGCAACCGGGAGCTGGGCAGCAACGGCCAACTCTGGGCGCTGCTGGTCGGGCAGGGCTACGTGGGTGCGCTCTGCTACAACGGCTTCTTCCTCTACTGCCTCTGGCGCTATCGGCGCGACCACAGTGCGCTCGGGATCGCGGGCAGCCTGGTTTTGATCCTCATGCTCTTCTTCCAGTTCACCTACGGCGCGCTGGAAGCCACCCTCGCCTACGGCCTCATCTCGGTCGCCCTGCTCGCCCGCAACGACCGGCTGCGCCAGGCCGCCGTGCGGGCCCGCGCCAAGGGCACCGTGTCCGGGCTGCGGGCCAGATTCGAAGCAGCCGGCGAGTGCTGATGGTGTTTCGCGTACCGCCTGACGGCGACGGCCGCTCCGCGTACCTGGGCGAGCTGGCCGGGCTGGTCTGGCCCGTGCCGGCCGAGCCGACCCTGCGCAGGGGTGGGCGGGGCTGGGTGGTGGTGCCCTCGGCGGCCCGGCCGCGGCTGCTGGTGCCCACCGGCTCGGGTCGGGCCGCGGCGAGCGCCGTCCGGCACGCCACAGAGGCGGTCGGTCGTCGGGCGAGGCTGGTCCGGCAGGGGCTCGCCGCCACGTTCCGGCTCGGGCTGGGGTCGCTGGTGTTCCGCGACCGGCTGGTGGTGACGGGTGCCGGGCTCGACGCCTACCTGGCCAAGGTGCTGGGCACCCCGGCCCTGGTCAGCATGCACATCGGGCCGGCCCGGGCGAACCGCAAACCGGTGTTGCAACTGCTCGCCCCGGACGGGCGGGTGCTCGGTTACGCCAAGCTCGGCGTCGACCCGCTGACCCGCGCCCTGGTCGACGCGGAGGCCGCGGCGCTGCACCGGCTGGCTGGCCTGCCGCTCGGGCCGATCATCGTGGCCGGGGTACGCCATCACGGCGACTGGCACGGGCACGCGCTGCTGGTGCAGGAGGCGCTGCCGGTGCGGCTGCCCCGGGCCACCCCCGCCGCCGCCGAGGCGGGCGAGCGCGCGGCCATGGTGGCGGTCGCCGGCTGCCTCGGCGTACGCCGAAGGTCGTGGGCCGGTAGCGACCACGCGGCCCGGCTGGCCGACGCGGTGGACGCGCTCGGCACCCGGCCGGCGGCCGGACGGCTGCACGCGGTGCTGAAGACCGTCGCGGACGCCGACCCGACGGTGGCCTTCGGCGCCTGGCACGGCGACTGGAACGGCGGCAACAGCGCCGTGCTCGCCGACGGCCGGGTGCTGGTCTGGGACTGGGAACGGTTCGAGGCGGACGTACCGGCCGGCTACGACGCGTTGCACCGGGCGGTGCAGACCGCCATCGGCCCCGGTGGGTTGGCACCGACGGCGGCCGCCCGGGCGCTGATCGCCGACGCGGGCCGGGCCCTTCAGCCGTTCGACCAGCACGGCCGGGACGCCGAGCTGGTCGCCGTGCTCTACCTGGTGGAGCTGGCGGCGCGCTATCTGCGGGACCGGCAGGCGGAGGCGGGTGCACGGCTGGGGCACGTCGACACCTGGCTGCTGCCCGCGGTGGAGGAGCACCTGGCCCGTCGGGCCTCTCGAGTGTGAGGAGTAGGACGTGTCGCTGGCCAGGGAGCACGCGCTCCGCGCGGTGAAGTCGGTGAGCCGGACGGTCGGGCGGTTGACCGTCGGATCCCGGCTGGTGCCCGGGTTCCTGATCGTGGGCGCGCAGCGCTGCGGCACCACCTCGCTGTTCAAGACGCTCTCCCAGCACCCGGGTGTGCTGCCGCCGGCCTTTCACAAGGGCGTGCACTACTTCGACACGGACTATCACCGGGGCATGAGCTGGTACCTCGGGCACTTCCCGGGCAGCGGGAAGGCGGAGTCGATCCGGCGGCGGCTCGGCGTACGCGGCACCACCGGCGAGTCGAGCCCCTACTACCTGTTTCATCCCCTCGCCGGGCAGCGGATCGCCAGGGACCTGCCCTCGGTCAAGCTGCTGGTGCTGCTGCGCGACCCGGTGGAGCGGGCCTATTCGGCGCACTCGCACGAGCTGGCCCGGGGCTACGAGACCGAGTCGTCGTTCGAGCGGGCGCTGGAGCTGGAGGAGGAGCGGATCGCCGGCGAGGCGGAGCGGGTGGTCGCCGACCCGACGTACGCCAGCCACCACCTGCAGCACCACGCGTACCTGGCCCGGGGGCAGTACATCGAGCAGTTGGAGCGGCTGGCGGCGCTGGTCGGCCGGGACCGGTTGCATGTCATCGACAGCGACGACTTCTTCGCCGACCCGCGCCCGGCCTTCGACGCGGTCTGCGACTTCCTCGGCCTGCCCCGCTGGGCGGGCATCTCCTTCGGCAAGCACAACGCGCGCTTCCGGTCGCCGATGTCGGCCGAGCTGCGGGGCCTGTTGGAGGGCCACTACGCCCCGTACGACGAGCGGCTGGCCGACTGGTGGGGACGCGTGCCGTCGTGGCGGCGGTGATCCGGGGGGACGGCGGCGCCACCGCGCCGCCGACCACACCGACGACGACGCCGACCACGCCGGTCGGCGACGCCGGCGCGGGCACCGGCCTGGGCGGCGCGGCCCGGCAAAGCTTCGCGAACCTGGTCGGGGTCGGCCTCGCGGCGGTCGGCGGTTTCGGGTTGAACGTCGTCATCACCCGCGGCTGGCCGGTCCGCGAGGCCGGCATGTTCTTCGCCGCAACCAGCGCGTTCATGATCGCCGCGTCGGCGGCGCGGCTCGGCACCGACGTCGGCACCGTCTACTTCGTCAGCCGGCAGCGCACCCTCGACCAGCGGGAACGGATCCGCGGCACGATCCTGGCCGGGTTGGTGCCGGTGCTGGCCGTCGGTGCGCTGCTCGGCCTGGCCGGCTGGCTGGCCGCCCCCGCGCTCGCCGGGGCGACGATGCCCGAGGCCGGCCCGGGTGGGGTGACCGCGCTACGCGTCCTGCTGGCCTTCGTTCCGCTGGCCGCGCTCAACGACTACGCCCTGGCCGCCTGCCGGGGCTTCGGCCAGATGCGGCCGCTGCTCACCGTGGAACGGCTCGGCCGCACGCTGGTGCAGTTCGTGGCGGTGGCGGTGGCCGCCTGGCTGGGCCTCTCCGCCACCACCGCGCTGCCGCTGGCCTGGGCGGTGCCGTACCTGCTGGCCGCCGTGGTGGCGATGCTCTGGCTGGGCCGGCTGGTCCACCGCGCCGGACGGCACGTCAGCCGGCCGGTGCCGGCGGGCGAGCTGGCCGGGCCGTTCTGGCGGTTCACCACGCCGCGCGCGCTGAGCGGCCTGGCCGCGATCGTCGTACAGCGGCTGGACATCGTGCTGCTCAGCGCCCTGCGTGGGCCGGCGGACGCGGCCGTCTACACGGCGGCGACCCGCTTTCTCGCGCTCGGCCAGCTCTCCAGCGTCGCCCTGTCCAGCTCGGTTCAGCACCGGCTGGCCGCCGCCTTCGCCCGGCACGACCGGGCCGAGGCGCAGCAGCTCTACCAGGCGGCCACCAGCTGGCTGGTGCTGCTCTCCTGGCCGGCCTACCTGGTCTTCGCCGCGTTCGCCGGACCGATGCTGGCGCTCTTCGGCAACGGCTACGGCACGGGCCGCCGGGTGGTTCTGCTGCTCGCGCTGACCATGCTGGTGGCGACCGGCTGCGGCATGGTGGACATGGTGTTGAACATGGCCGGGCGCACCGCCTGGACCTTCTACAACGCGATGGTCGGCACGGTGCTCAACGTGATCGCCAACGTCGCGCTCATCCCGAGGTACGGCATCGTCGGCGCCGCCCTGGCCTGGGCCGTGTCCATCATGGTCACGAACCTGGTGCCGCTGGGCCAGCTCTGGCGGTGGATGCGGCTGCACCCGTTCGGGCGCGGCACCCGGGCCGCGATGGCCCTGGCCGTGGCCTGCTTCGGCCTGCCGCTCGGGGCGGCCGACCTGCTCGACGCCCCGGTGGCGGTGCGCGCCCTGCTGGCGGTGGCCGGCACGGTGGCGTACCTGGCCGGCGCCTTGCGCTGGCGGGCCGCCCTGCACCTCGGCGCGAAGCCGATGACCAGCAGTCCGCCCCTCGCCCCGCGCACCGGCCTGTCCACGGTGCAGGCCGCGAAGCTCGCCGCCGTCGGTCTCCTCGCCGACCGGAAGGAACGCCGGGAGCTGGCACGGCCGGTGACGGCCGCCAACCGCAGGCTCGGCCTCCGGGTGGCGCGGCCGATCTTCATCCTGGGCGCGCCCCGCTCCGGCACCACGTTTCTGGGCAGCTGCGTGGGGGCGCTGCCGAGCGTCTCGTACCATTTCGAACCCCGGCTGACCAAGGCGGTGGCCCGCTGCGTGTACGAGGGCAGCTGGACTACGCAGCGGGCGGCCCGCTACTTCCGCGGTTACTACGGCGCGCTGCTCGCCGCGTCCGTTCACGGCGGGCTGCGGTTCGCTGAGAAGGACCCGGAGAACTGCTTCATCGTGCCGTTCCTGGCCGAGGTCTTCCCGGACGCGGTCTTTCTGCACGTCTATCGGGACGGCCGGGACGTGGCGGTGTCGCACGCCGAGCAGCCGTGGCTGAATGCGGCCTCGACCGGCAGCGGTAAGAGTGGTCGGGGTGGTACGCCGTGGGGCACCGCGCCGCGATTCTGGGTGGAGCCGGAGCGGCGCGAGGAGTTCACCCGGGTTTCCGACCTGGGCCGCTCGGCCTGGATGTGGCACCGTTTCACCGGCAGCGCCCTGGCCCAGCTCGCCGAGCTGCCCACCGAGCGGGTTCGCCACCTGCGCTACGAGAACATCGTCAGCCGGCCGACGGAGACGGCCGAGCTGGTCGCCGACTTCCTCGAGGTCGGCGACCCGGCCGGCCGGCAGGCGCTGCACGACCGCTTCGCCAAGGCCCGCCCGGACTCCGTCGGCAGGTGGCGGAAGCGCCTGGCCGAACAGGACCTCATTGACGTGCTGGCCCAGGCCGAGCCGCTGCTCAGCCGACTCGGCTACCCAACGCCGCCTCCGGGCGGGCGGCCGGTGGCGAGCTGACTATCGATCGGCGCTTGTCTCTTTTTGCGGCCAAGGCAATAGCTTCGTCGGATTGACGATCCTTGCTGGACGGCTGGCATCCGCGTACGGGAGGGTGGTGCTGCACTTCTGCGGTCGACCGGCATGCGCCCCGCTCCGCGTCGCAGTCCGGCCCGGACCGCAGCGCCTCCGACCTTTTCTCCGGAGTTGCCTGTGGCTTTCTCGATCCTGAGGCACCGATCGGTGTCCGCACTCGGCGCCGCCGCTGTCGGCATCGCCCTCCTCTGCACTCCCACCCCCGGGCTCGCCGCCGCCGCGCCGGGCCACGCCACGATGGTCGGCGGGGTGCCGTCCGACAAGACGCCGAACATCAACGACGGCAGCGTGGTGGCCATCTACGACGCGGGCACCAAGGTCATCGTGGGTGGCTCGTTCACCCGGGCGCAGGACCGTGGCACGAAGTCCAGGGAGGTCACCCGAAAGTACCTGCTGGCCTTCGACAAGGCCACCGGCAAGATCGACAACTCGTTCGTTCCAGCGCTGGACGGGGGAGTGACGGCGGTCATCGCCGGGCCGGCTCCGGGCACGGTCTTTGTCGCCGGCCAGTTCAACACCGTCAACGGTCAGCGCGGCTTCCGAAAGCTGGCCCTGCTCAACATCGCCAGTGGCACCCCGGTCGCCGGGTTCAAGGCCCCCGCGTTCAACGGCATGATCAAGGACATCGCCCGGGTCGGCGGCCGGCTCCTGGTCGGCGGCATCTTCAGCACCGCCGGCTCCGCCACCCGAAACGGCCTGGCCACGCTGAACGCCACCACCGGCGCCCTGGACAACTACCTGACCGTCTCGCTCACCGGGCACCACAACTGGACCCCCACCAACGGCGGCGCCTCGGCCGGGGTCGGCGCCGCCAAGCTGGCCGTCTCGCCGGACGGCAAGCGCCTGGTCGTCATCGGCAACTTCAAGAAGGCCGACAATGTCACGCACGACCAGGTCGTCCGGATCGACCTGGGCCCCAGCTCGGCCACGATCGCCAACTGGAACACCGACCGCTACTCGGCGGCCTGCAAGTACATCGCGTTCGACTCGTACGTGCGGGACGTGGCATTCGCCCCGAACGGCACGTACTTCGTGGTGGTGACCACCGGCGCGTCGTACCCGGGAACGCTCTGTGACGCGACGGCCCGCTGGGACACCTCGGCCACCGGGGCCGGCCAGCAGCCCACCTGGGTCGCCTACAGCGGCGGCGACACGTTCCTGTCGGTCGGCATCAGCGAACAGGCCGTCTACGTCGGCGGTCACTTCCGCTGGCTCGACAACCCGATGGGCCGCGACCAGGCGGCGCCGGGTGCGGTCCCCCGGGCCAGCATCGCGGCCCTCGATCCGGCGAGCGGCCTGCCGCTGTCCTGGAACCCGGGCCGGCACCCGCGCGGCTACGGCGTGACCAAGATGCTGACGACCCCGCAGGGGCTTTGGCTGGGCAGCGACCAGGAGTGGCTCGGCAACCGGGAATACAAACGGGCCCGGCTCGCCTTCTTTCCGCTCAACGGCGGCCAAGCCCCGCACTCGACCGCCACCAAGGGGCTGCCGGGCAACGTCTACCAGGCCGGTCGCCCAGCACAGACCAAGATCTTCTACCGGGTGCGCGCCGCGCTTCCGCCAGCGAACTCGGTGAACAACGTGACCAGGCGGTCGTACGACGGGGCGAGAGCGGTGGGCGCGGCGACCAGCGTCCCGAACAACGACAACACCCTGTGGTCGACGGCCAAGGGCGCTTTCTGGGTCGGCGGTGACCTGTTCTACGGCATGAACGGCCAGTTCTACCGCCGCTCGTTCAACGGCACCACCTTCGGCACCCCGGCCAAAATGGACCCTTACCACGACCCCAAGTGGGACAAGATCGCGACGGGTTCCGGCCCCAAGGGCTCAACGTACGCCGGCATGACGTCGAACTTCTACGCGGAGCTGCCGAACGTGACCGCCATGTTCTACACCGGCGGCCGCCTCTACTACGCGCTCTCGGGCCAGAGCAGCCTGTTCTGGCGCTGGTTCACGCCGGACACCGGCACGATCGGGGCGGAGCGGACAACGGTCAAGGGCACCACCGCCTTCGCCGACACAGCTGGCCTGTTCCTGAGCGGCAACAAGCTCTACGTCGTGTCCCGGAGCACCGGCAACCTCTCCTCGATGGCGTGGTCGAACGGGGCGCCGACCGGCGCCGCCACCGTGCGCAGCGGCCCGGGGATCGACAAGGTGGACTGGCGGGCCCCCGCCGTCTTCGTCGGGCCGTGACCTGAGGCACGTACGACGAGGGCCCGGCCGGTGACGGCCGGGCCCTCGTCCTTTCGGGCCCGGTTCAGATCGGGCGTCGCCACGGGCGGCCCCGGCTCGCTACTGTCGTCGCGTGCCCACCGAGCCCCTCCGCTGCGCCGGCGCGCTGATCGTCGACGACGGCGGCCGCCTCTTCTTCCAGCGTCGGTCCCCCGAGCGGCCCCTCTTCCCGAGCTGCTCCGACGTGGTCGCCTTCGCGGCCCTGCCTTCGATCGGTCGGTGAGCGCTTCGACCGTGCCGGGTCGCGGCGCGGCGTCCGACGTGCCGAGCCGGCATGCCGACGGCGTCGAACTGCCGCCGCACCGGTTCGCCGGGCTGGTCGCCCCGGCGGTCGACCGGGCCTTCATCGCCGGCATGCTCGCCGCCCGGGACGGCGGCGCCGAGCTGAGTTCACGGTACGGCGGCACGGCGGCCACCGGCTTCCTGGTGGAACTCCGGACCCGACTCGCCACGCCGGGCGGCACGGTGAGCGGGCCGGGCTTCGACGCGGTGACCCGCTACCGGGACTCGGTCGCCTGCCAGCGCGCCCTGGACAAGCAAGTCGCGTACGGGATGCTCCAGCGACTGCCCGACGGCGGTTGCTGCGCCACCGACCGCGGGCTCGCCTTCCTGGCGGAGCTCTGGCAGCTGCACGCCACGGTGACCGGGGAACTCTGGGTCGGGCACGACGACCGAGTGGGCCGGCTGGTGACGGCGCTCGGCCGGGTGCTGGCGTACGCCCTGCTGCTGGCCGAATCGGACGAACCCGGCGCATTCGCCGCGATGGCCCCGCCGCACGAGCCGGAGGGCAGCCCGGCCGGGGTGGTGCTGCTCAACCGGCTGGGCGTGCTGCGTTACCACCGGGCGGACGCGCACGCGGCGGCGTGGGCCGTCGCGGGGCACACCGCGACCAGCATCGCCACGCTGCCGCCCGGGCCGGAACGGCTGGCGATCGAACAGGAGACCGATCGCCGGGCCGCCGGCCCGTACGCAGTGCTGACCGCCGAGGAACGGCTGGCGATGCTGGCGGACCTCGCCGCCCTGCCCGGCTGACAGAGGTTGACGGCGGCCGGTCGGCCGGTCGGCGCTATCCTCCACCGGGTGGAGCCGAGTCGAACGAAGGATGCCCGCATGATCGGGATGGTGCTCGCCGCCGGTGCCGGACGGCGGCTGCGTCCGTACACCGACACCCTGCCCAAGGCGCTGGTGCCCGTGGACGGAGAGACCACCATCCTCGACATCGCGCTGCGCAACCTCGCCGAGGTCGGCCTGACCGAGGTCGTCATCGTGGTCGGCTACGCCGCCGAGGCGGTCCGGGAACGGCAGGCGGCGCTGGAGCGGAAGTACGGCGTCACGATCACGTTGGTGCACAACGACCGGGCCGAGGAGTGGAACAACGCGTACTCGCTCTGGCTGGCCCGGGAATACTTCGCCCGGGGGGTGCTGCTGGTCAACGGCGACACCGTGCACCCGGTGAGCGTGGAAAAGACCCTGCTGGCCGAGCGCGGCCCGGGCATCCTGCTGGCCATCGACAACATCAAGCCGCTGGCCGACGAGGAGATGAAGACCACCTTCGACGCCGCCGGCCAGCTCACCCGAATCACCAAGCTGATGGACCCGGGCGAGGCGTACGGAGAGTACATCGGCGCGACCCTGATCGAGCCGCAGGTGGCCGACGCGCTCGCCGACGCCCTGGAGGCGACCTGGCGGCGCGACCCGAACCTCTACTACGAGGACGGCTACCAGGAGTTCGCCGACCGGGGCGGCGAGGTGCGGGCGGCGCCGATCGGCGACGTCTCCTGGGTCGAGGTCGACAACCACGCCGACCTGGCCCGGGCGCGGGAGATCGCGTGCCGCTACTAGCCCGTACGGTCAACACCCCGCTGGCGATCGAGGTCCGCCGGGGCGCGGTGGCCGACCTTGGTCCGCTCCTCGCCGACCGGCGGATCTCCGCCGGGGGCGACGTGGCGGTGGTGGTCGGCCCTGGCCAGGGCGAGAAGATCGTCGAGCTGTGCCGGCCGTCGCTCGGCGCCGCCGACGTGTTCACCGTCGCGGGTGGCACCATCGACGCGGCGAACGAGCTCGGTGACCAGCTCCGGTCCCGCTCCTACGACGCGGTGGTGGGCATCGGTGGCGGCAAGACCATCGACACCACCAAGTACGCCGCGACCCGATACGGCATCCCGATGGTGACCGTCGCGACCAGCCTCGCCAATGACGGCATCGCGTCGCCGACCGCCTCACTCGATCACGAGGGCGGCAAGGGCTCCTACGGGGTGCACATTCCGATCGCGGTGATCGTCGATCTGGATTTCGTGGAGAGCGGCCCGGACCGGCAGACCCAGGCCGGCATCGGCGACGCGGTGAGCAACGTGAACGCCTGCGCCGACTGGGAGCTGGCCCACAAGGTCCGCGGCGAGCCGATCGACGGCCTCGCCGTGACGCTGGCCCGGACCGGCGCCGAGGCACTGATCAACCACCCCGGCAAGATCGGGGACGACGCTTTCCTCACCACGCTGGCCGAGGCGCTGATCCTCGGCGGGATCGCGAGTTCGGTGCACGGGTCGACCCGCCCCGTCAGCGGCGGCGACCACGAGATCTCGCACGCCATCGACAAGCTCTACCCCGGCACCGGTTCGCACGGGGAGCAGGCCGGGCTCGGGGCGCTCTTCTGCACCTTCCTCCGTGGGGACCTGGAGCGGTTCGGGCAGCTCGCCCGCTGCCTGCACCGGCACGGCCTCGCCACCACCCCGTCCGACCTCGGGCTGACCGACGGCCAGTTCGTCGAGGCGGTGCAGTTCGCGCCGGCCACCCGGCCGGACCGTTACACCATCCTCGAACACCTCGCGATGTCGCCTACCGAGACGCGAGAGCGGCTGGCAGACTACGCCGATGCACTCCGCGACCACCTTGGCTGAGCCGTCCCGCCCCACCGTCGCCGACTTCCACCGGGTCAACCGGGGCGGCGGGCTCTTCAGCGAGGCGATCAGCCAGTGGATCGGGGCGGTCTTCGCGCTGGTCGCCCAGCGGCTCGGGCTGCGCCCCACCGCGCTGACCCTCACCAACCTGGTGCTCGGCCTGGCCGCCTCGGTCACCGTGGTCGCGCTCGCCGGCCCGGTGGCCGCCGGTACCGTCCCGGCCTGGGTCGTCGGGCTGGTCGCCCTGGTCGGCTGGCAGATCTCGTACGCCCTGGACTGCGCGGACGGGCAGCTCGCCCGGGTCACCGGGCAGGGCAGCGCGGCCGGCGCCCGGGTCGACATCCTCTGCGACGTGGCCGCCCAGATCGCCCTGGTCACCGCCCTCGGGGCGACCGCCGTGGCGCAACGCCCGTCAACGCCGGCCTGGCTGGTCGCGGTCTTCGCCGGCACCTGGATGGTCAACCTGGTGACCTCGGTGATGCAGTCCGGCCCGAACGCGGCCAGCATGGTCACCTCGTCCTCGCTCCCCGTACGCCTGGTGAAGCTGGTCCGGGATTACGGCGCAGTGATCTTCGTGGCCGCCCTGGTCCTGGCCGTGGCCCCCGCCCTGACGTTCTGGCTGATCATCGCCTTCACCCTCGTCAACGGCGCCTTCCTACTCGCCAGCATCACCTTCTCCGCCCACGCCTCCCTCCCCTAACCCACCCCGCCCCCGCCCCCGCCCCCCTCCGCGCGTCGATCATGGAGTTGTGGCGGTGAACGAAAGGCGCGAACCGGGCAAACCGGGAGCCTCGACTGTCACCACCCCAGCCAAGGGCGCCGGGGCGGTGGCGGTGGTCGTGGCCGACGACTCGGGCAACGTCACCGTCGCGAACGGCTTCACCTACTCGTA
>NZ_JBEYIX010000048.1:0-45561 GCF_040636055.1 Micromonospora sp. NPDC006766
TTGATCGAACCCAACAACAACGGACGACCCACCGGACGACCCTGCCCATACGTCGCCAACAACGCCTGCGCCTCAATCGGATCCCCCAACGTGGTGCCGGTGCCGTGCGCCTCCACCAGGTCCACGTCGGCGGTGGTCAGTCCGGCCCGCTCCAGGCTGGTCCGGATGACGCGCTGCTGCGACGGCCCGTTCGGGGCGGTCAGCCCGTTGCTGGCCCCGTCCTGGTTGATCGCCGATCCACGGATCACCGCGAGCACCTCGTGCCCGTTACGCCGCGCGTCGGAGAGCCGCTCCAGGAGCAGCAGGCCGACGCCCTCGCCCCAGCCGGTGCCATCGGCCGCACCCGCGAACGACTTGCACCGGCCATCCGGCGCCAACCCGCGTTGCTGACTGAACTCGATGAAGATCTCCGGCGTGGACATCACCGTCACCCCGCCGGCCAGCGCCATGGTCACCTCGCCGGAGGCCAGCGCCTGGGTGGCCATGTGCAGCGCGACCAGCGACGACGAGCAGGCGGTGTCCACGCTGACGGCCGGGCCCTCCAGGCCCAGGGCGTACGCCACCCGGCCGGAGAGGATGCTGCCGGCGTTGCCGTTGCCGACGTAGCCGGCCATGTCGTCCGGCACCTCCTGCAACCAGCTGCCGTAGTCGTGGTACATGACCCCGAGGTAGACGCCGGTCTGCGTGCCGTGCATGGCGGTCGGGTCGATGCCGGCCCGCTCGAACGTCTCCCACGCCGTCTCCAGCGTGAGCCGCTGCTGCGGGTCCATCGCCTGCGCCTCGCGCGGGGAGATGCCAAAGAACGCCGGGTCGAAGTCGGCGGCGTCGTAGAGGAACGCGCCGTCCCGGGAGTACGTCTTGCCGGGCAGACCCGGTTCCGGGTCGTACACCTTGCCGACGTCCCAGCCCCGGTCGGCGGGGAACGCGCCGACCGCGTCGACGCCGTCGGCGACCAGCCGCCACAGGTCCTCCGGCGAGCGGACCCCACCCGGATAACGGCACGTCATCCCGACGATGGCGATCGGGTCGCCGGTGACCGTCGCGGTGGGCGTGGCCGCCCGCGCTGCCGGCGCCTTCACCCCACCGAAGGCTTCCAGTACGACGTTGGCGACGGCCCGCGACGTCGGGTGGTCGAAGACCAACGTGGCCGGCAGCCGCAGCCCGGTCGCCGCGTTCAACGCGTTGCGCAGCTCCACCGCGGCGAGGGAGTCGAAACCCAACTCCTTGAACGCCCGATCGGCCGCGACCGCGTCCGCCGAGGCGTGCCCGAGGACCGTGGCGACGTGCCCGCGTACCAGCTCCAGCACCAGACGTTCGCGGGCCGCCTCGTCCAGCCCGGCGAGCCGCTGCTCCAGCGGGTTGCCGACGGCTCCGGTGGACCCGGCGGCGACCCGGCGGGCCGGCGTACGCACCAGCCCGCGCAGCAGCGCCGGCAGCTCGGTGCCGCGGGCGGCGAGCGCCGACCGGTCGACCGGCAGTGCCACCGCGAGCGGCAGGGCGCTGCCCAGCGCCTGGTCGAAGAGCGCGAGCGCATCCGTGGTCTCGATCGCCGGGGTGCCCAGCCGGCGCATCCGGTCCAGGTCGGCGGCGGTGATCGCCCCGCCCAGCCCGGTTTCCGCAGCCCACAGCCCGTACGCGATCGCCGTCGCCGGCAGGTGCCGGGCCCGGCGGTGTTGGGCCAGCGCGTCCAGGAAGACGTTTGCCGCGGCGTAGTTGCCCTGGCCGGCGGCGAGGACCAGGCCGCCCGCCGAGGAGAACAGCACGAACGCCTTCAGCGGCAGTCGGGCGGTCAGCTCGTGCAGGTGCCAGCCGGCGTCGACCTTCGGCGCCAGCACCGCCGCCACCCGCTCCGGGGTCAGGTCGGCGGTGAGTGCGTTGTCGGACACCCCGGCGGCGTGCACCACGGCGGTCAGCGCGTCGCCGTACGTTTCCAGGCAGGCCGCCAGAGCGACCCGGTCGGTGGCGTCGCAGGCTTCGACGTGCACCGTGGCGCCGAGCGCGGTGAGCCGGTCCACCAGGGCGGTCGCGCCCGGTGCGGCCGGGCCCCGGCGGCTGGTGAGGACCAGGCCGCCGACGCCGTGCCGGACCAGGTGTTCGGCGAGCAGGGCGCCGATGCCGCCGGTGCCACCGGTGATCAGTACGGTGTCGTCGGCCGTCCAGGTGATCGGCGTTGTCGCCGGGGCGGCGGCCAGTCGGGGCACGAGCAGCCGGCCCTCGCGGACGGCCAGCTCGGGCTCGCCGGTGGCGAACGCTCGGGCCAGCAGCTCGTCCGGCACCTCGGTGTCGCTGTCGAGCAGCACGAACCGGCCCGGGTTTTCCGCCTGCGCGGCCCGGACCAGCCCCCACACCGGGGCGCTGACCACGTCCGGGTCCTCGTCGCCGACGGCGACCGCGGCCCGGGTCACCACGACCAGCGGCGCGGTCCGGTCGCCGGCGAGCCGATCCTGGAGCACGGCCAGGGCCTCGGTGACCGCTGCCCGGGTACGGCCCGGCAGGTCGGCGCCGTCCGGCGAGCGGAGCACCACGACCTCCGGGAGCTCGGTTCCGGTGCTCTCCGGCGCCGGCCGCCACTCGACGCCGAACAGGGCGTCGGTGCTGGCCGGCGCGGCCAGCCGGTCGGCGTGCACCGGACGGGACACCAGTCGCTCCACGCTCAGCACCGGCTCGCCGGCCGCGTCGGCGACCAGCATCGAGGACACTTCGGCGCCTCGGATCCGGCGGACCCGGACGCGCAGCGCGGTGGCCCCGGCGGCGTGCAGGGTGACCCCGGTCCAGGCGAACGGCAGCAGGGTGTCCTTGCTGTCGTCGGCGTCCTCCAGCAGCAGGTCGGCGTGCATGGCGGTGTCCAGCAGGGCCGGGTGGATGCCGAATCGGGCCGCGTCGGCGTGGGCCTCGGACGGCAGCTCGACCTCGGCGTACAGTTCGTCGTCCCGTCGCCAGGCGGCGCGCAGCCCCTGGAAGACCGGGCCGTATCCGTAGCCGCGCTCGGCGAGCCGCTGGTACGCGCCGTCGACGGGCAGCGCGGTCGCGCCCGGGGGCGGCCACGCGGCCAGCGAGTCAGTGGTGACCGGCTCGCCGGGGGCCAGGAAGCCGACGGCGTGCCGGGTCCACGGGGTGTCGGCGGCGTCGTCCGGGCGGGTGTAGGCGGCGAAGGGCCGTCGCCCGGACGCGTCGGCGGTGCCGGCGGTCACCTGCACCGCCACCCCGCCACGGGCCGGGAGCACCAGCGGCTCCTCCAGGGTGAGCTCCTCCAGCAGTCCGCAGCCGACCTCGTCGGCGGCGCGAAGGGCGAGTTCCACGAAGCCGGTGCCGGGCAGCAGGACCGACCCGAGTACGACGTGATCGCCCGTCCACCGCTGGGTGCCGAGCGCCAGCCGCCCGGTGAGCGTGACCCCGCCCCCGTCGGCGGCCACGACGACCGCGCTGAGCAGGGGGTGGTCGGTGGTGCCCAGACCGGCCTGACGGATTCCGCCGGTGGTCGACTCGATCGCATCCAGCCAGTAGGTCTCGCGCTGGAAGGCGTAGGTGGGTAGGTTCACCCGCTGTCCGCCGGCCAGTAGTGGGGTCCAGTCGATGGTGGTGCCGCGGGTCCAGGCGGTGGCCAGGCCGGTGAGCAGTTCGGTCTCTTCCGGGCGGGTGCGGTGTTGCAGGTTGATGAAGACCGCGTCGTCGGTGATCTGCCGGCCCAGCCCGGTCAGGGTGGCGTCCGGTCCGACTTCCAGGAACGTGGTCACACCCCGACCGGCCAGGTCACCGATCACGTCGGCGAAGCGGACCGTGTCGCGTACGTGCGCGACCCAGTAGGCCGGGTCGGTCACCTCACCGGTCGTGACCACGGGGATCTGCGGCGGGTGGAACGACAGGGTGGACACGATCTGGGTGAACTCGTCCAGCATCGGTTCCATCAGGTGTGAGTGGAACGCGTGGGAGGTGTTCAGGCGGGTGGCCTTCACCCCCAGCGCGTTCACCACCGCCTGCACCGCCTCCTCGACGCCGGACAGGACGACGGAGGTCGGCCCGTTGACGGCGGCGATGTCCGCCCCGTCGACCAGCAGCGGCAGCACGGCAGACTCGGGCGCGGCGACCGCGACCATGACGCCACCGGACGGCAACGCCTGCATCAACCGGCCACGAGCCCTCACCAGACGGCCCGCGTCCGCCAGCGACAGCACCCCGGCGGCGTGGGCTGCCGCGATCTCACCGATCGAATGCCCGGCCAGGTAGTCCGGGCGTACACCGAAGGATTCGAGAAGCCGGAACAACGCCACCTCGAACGCGAACACCACCGCCTGCGTGTTCACCGTCCGGGCGAGCAGGTCACCGTCGTCACCCCAGGCGACATCCGACACCGGCAGACCAGTCGCGGCGGCTGCCGCGTCGAACGCCTCCGCGAACACCGAGAAACGCTTGTGCAGGTCACGACCCATACCCAGCCGCTGCGAACCCTGACCAGTGAACAGGAACGCCAGCTTGCCAACGGTCACTTCACCGACGATCGTCCCGGTGCCGTCGGCGATCGCCGCCAGACCGGCCGCGAACTCGGCCTCGGTCGACGCCACGATCACGGCCCGGTGCTCCAGCGCCGCCCGCCCGGTCGCCAGGGTCCGCCCGATACCGGTCAGGTCGGGTTCGGCGGTCGCGGCCAAATGCTCGGCCAGCCGCGCGGCCTGCCCGCGCAGTGCCTGCGCGGTGTGCCCGGCGACCAGCCACGGCAGCGCGCCGGTCACCGGAGCCGGTTCCCCGGCTGCCACCTCGGGTGCCTGCTCGATGATGACGTGCGCGTTGGTGCCGCTGATGCCGAACGACGACACCGCCGCCCGGCGCGGCCGGTCCACCGCCGGCCACTCGATCGCCTCGGTGAGCAGCCGGACGTCGCCGTCGGTCCAGTCCACCTTGGTCGACGGTTGGTCCACGTGCAGCGTGCGCGGAAGAACCCCGTGCCGCATCGCCTCGACCATCTTGATGATGCCGGCGACGCCTGCGGCGGCCTGGGTGTGCCCGATGTTCGACTTGATCGAGCCGAGCCACAGCGGCTGGTCGTCGGGGCGGTCCTGCCCGTACGTCGCGATCAGCGCCTGCGCCTCGATCGGGTCACCTAGCGTGGTCCCGGTGCCGTGCGCCTCGACCGCGTCCACCTCGGCGGCGGTCAGCCGGGCGCCGGCCAGCGCGGCCCGGATAACCCGCTGCTGCGCGGGCCCGTTCGGGGCGGTCAGCCCGTTGCTGGCCCCGTCCTGGTTGACGGCCGAGCCACGGACCACGGCCAGCACCGGGTGCCCCTGGGCGACCGCGTCGGAGAGCCGCTCGACCAGCAGCATGCCGGCGCCCTCGCCCCAGCCGGTGCCGTCGGCCGCGTCGGCGAAGGACTTGCAACGCCCGTCGGCGGCCAGACCGCGCTGGCGGCTGAAATCGGTGAAGGTGTCCGGGGTGGCCATCACGGTGACGCCACCGGCCAACGCGAGCGAACAGTCGCCCTGCCGGACCGCTTGGATCGCCCAGTGCAGCGCGACCAGCGACGACGAGCAGGCCGTGTCGACCGTGACGGCAGGGCCCTCCAGGCCGAGGACGTACGCCACCCGGCCGGACACCACGCTGGCCAGGCTGCCGTTGCCGAGGTAGCCGGCCAGCTCCTCGGGAACGTCGCCGAGCCGGGTCGCCCAGTCGTGGTACATGACGCCGGCGAACACCCCGGTCCGGCTGCCGCGCAGTGACTGCGGGTCGATCCCGGCGCGTTCCACGGCCTCCCAGGCGACCTCGAGCAGCAGGCGCTGCTGCGGGTCCATGGCCTGGGCCTCGCGCGGCGAGATGCCGAAGAAGGCGGGGTCGAACTCGGCGGCGTCGTGCAGGAACCCGCCCTCGTTGGCGTACGTCTTCCCGGGTCTTCCCGGCTCGGGGTCGTAGATCCCCTCGGTGTCCCAGCCACGGTTGTCGGGGAAGAGCGTGACCCCGTCCGTGCCGTCGGCAACCAGGCGCCACAGCTCCTCGGGCGTCGTGACCCCGCCGGGATAACGGCAGGCCATCCCGACGATGGCGATCGGCTCGTCGGAGGCGGCGGGGGCGGCGGCTGCGGCCACGGTGGCCGGGGCCGCTTCCGGGAGGGCCAGTTCGCCCAGGTGCTCGGCGAGCGCCCGCGCCGTCGGGTAGTCGAACGTCAGCGTCGCGGGCAGCCGCAGGCCGGTCGCCGCGGTGAGCCGGTTGCGCAGCTCCACCGAGGCCAGCGAGTCGAAACCGATCTGCTGGAACGCCCGGCGCGGGTCGACCGCAGCCGGGTCGTCGAAGCCGAGCACCGCGGCGACGTGCGTGCGGACTAGATCGAGCAGCACGGCCGGGCGGTCGGCCGGCGGGAGCTGGGACAGCCGGTGGGCCAGCTCGCCCTGCGCTGGCGCGGCGACGGCACCGGCCGCCGACGCCCGGCGGGCCGGCGTACGAATCAAGCTCCGCAGCATCGCCGGAAGCTGATCGCCGCGCGCGCGTAGCGCCTGCGGGTCCAAACGCAGTGGCAGCACCGCCGGGTACGCCCCGGCCAGCGCCGCGTCCAGCAGTGCGAGGTTCTCCTCGGGGGTGAGCGGCGCCAGCCCGGAGCGCTCCACCCGCTGCAGGTCGGCAGTGGTGAGCCGGCTGCCCATCCCGGCGTCCCCGGTCCACAGCCCCCAGGCCAGTGCGGTGGCCGGGAGACCGGTCGCCTGCCGGTGGGCGGCGAGGGCGTCGAGGGCGGCGTTGGCCGCGGCGTAGTTGCCCTGGCCCGCGCCGTCGAGGGTGCCGGCCGCCGAGGAGAACAGCACGAACGCGCGCAGTGGCAGGCCAACGGTCAGCTCGTGCAGGTGCCAGGCGCCGTCCGCCTTGGCGGCCAGCACGGTGTCCAGCGCGTCCCGGGTGAGCGTTCCGATCATCCCGTCGGCGACCACGCCGGCGGTGTGCACGATGCCGGTCAGCCGGTCGCCGATCTCGCCGATCAGCCGCTCGACCGCGTTCCGGTCGGCGACGTCGCAGGCGACGATCCGCGCGGTCGCGCCGAGCTCGGCGAGGCGGTCCCGCAGGGCTTCCGCGCCGGGCGCGGCGAGGCCGCGCCGCGAGGTCAACACCAGTTCCCGTACGCCATGACGCCCGGCCAGATGCTCGGCGAGCAGCGCGCCGAGCCCACCGGTCCCGCCGGTGATCAGCACGGTGTCGTCCGCGTCCCAGGGCCGCTCCGTCGGCTCGCCGGGGGTGACCGGGGCGAGTCGGGCGGCGAGCACCTGACCGTCGCGGACAGCCAGCTCCGGCTCTCCGGTGGCGACCGCGGCGGCGAGCAGCGCCGGGTCGCCGCCGGGCAGGTCGACGAGCTGGAACCGGCCGGGGTTCTCGGCCTGCGCGGAGCGGATCAGACCGGCCAGCGCGGCGGCCGTGACGTCGGGCGTCTCGCCGGCCCGGACCGCCCAGGCGCCGCCGGTCACCACGACGAGGCGGGTGCCGGCCACGGCGTCCTCGCGGAGCCAGGCGGTGCACAGGTCGAGCAGCGCGCCGGTGCGTTCGTGCAGGTCAGCCGGGACATTTCCGGTCGCGGGCGCGGGGGAGACGGCCACCCAGCCCGGGAACCGCTCGCCCGACCCGAGCGCCGCCCGCAGCGTGTCGAAGCCCTGGTAGGTCCGGCCGCCCGGGGTGTCGGCCGGCACCGGGACCGGCCGCCAGGTCACCTCGTACAGGGTGCCGGAGGCGGTGGAGGCGAGCCGGTCGGCGCCCACGGTCCGGGCGACGAACGAGCCGATGGTGGCCACCGGGGCACCGGCCGGGTCGCTCAGGCCGATGGTGACCAGGTCGTCGCCGGTGGCGGTGATCCGGGCGCGTACCGCGGTGGCTCCGGACCGGTGCAGGGTGACGTCGGTCCAGGCGAACGGCAGCCGGGTCGCGCCGCTCAGCGAGGCACCGGTGGCGAAGTCGGTGGCGTGCAGCACCGCGTCCAGCAGTGCCGGGTGCAGCCCGAACGCGTCCGCGCCGGTGGCCGCCTCGGGCAGCGCGACCTCGGCGAAGACCTCGCGGCCGCGCCGCCACACGGCACGCAGGCCCTGGAAGGTGACGCCGTAGCCGTACCCGGCGGCGCTGAGCTCGTCGTACAGGTTGCTGACGTCGACCGGCTCGGCGCCGGCCGGCGGCCAGGCGTCGGTCTCCGCGCGCGGTTCGGCGCCTTCGGGCGCCAGCGTGCCGGCCGCGTGCAGAATCCACTGCTCGGTGGCGAGAGCCGCGGGTCGGGCGTGGATTTCCACCGTACGGACCCCGCCGGCGCCCTCTTCCCCGACGACGACCTGCACATCCACCGCCGCGCCGGAGTCCGGCAGCACGAGCGGCTGCTGCAGGGTCAGCTCCTCCAGCCGGGCGTAGCCGGCCTCGTCCCCGGCCCGCACGGCCAGCTCGACGAGGGCGGTGCCGGGCACCAGGGTGGCTCCGGCGACCACGTGGTCGGCGAGCCACGGGTGGGTGCGGGTGGAGATCCGGCCGGTCAGCACCACACCGCCGCCGGCCAGGTGCACGACCGCGCCGAGCAGCGGGTGGTCCGCGTCCGCCTGGCCCAGCCCGGCGGTGTCCGTGCCGGCCGGCGCGTGCAACCAGTACGAGCGGCGCTGGAAGGCGTACGTCGGCAGGGCGATCCGCCGGGCGCCGTGCCCCGCGAAGAACGCCGCCCAGTCGATCGGCGTGCCGTGCGCGTGCACCGCCCCGATCGCCGTCACCACCTCGGCGGCCTCCGGCCGCCCCCGGCGCAGCGCGGGTACGAAGTGCACGTCGCCGTCCACGCAGCGGGCGCCCATCGCGCTGAGCACCGCGTCCGGTCCCAGCTCCAGGAACGTGGTGACGCCTTCGGCCGCGAGCGTGGCGATCCCGTCCGCGAAGCGTACGCAGGCGCGCACGTGCTCGACCCAGTACGCCGGATCCTGGAGCTGTTGCGCGGTCGCCGGTCGCCCGGTCACGTTGGAGATCACCGCAACCTGGGGCGCCCGGTAGTCGAGCACCTCGGCGATCTCCGCGAACTCGGCGAGCATCGGCTCCATCAGATGCGAGTGGAACGCGTGCGAGGTGTTCAGCCGGGTCGTCTTGGCGTTCAGCCGCGCGACGACCGCCTGCACCGCGGTGTCGTCGCCGGAGAGCACCACCGAGCGGGGCCCGTTCACCGCGGCGAGGTCGACCCCCGGCGTGAGCAGCGGGGACACCTCCTCCTCGGACGCGGCGACCGCGATCATCACGCCGCCGGTGGGCAGCGCGCCCATCAGTCGGCCGCGCGCGGCGACCAGCATGGCCGCGTCGTTCAGGTCGAGCACCCCGGCGACGTGCGCGGCGACGAGTTCGCCCACCGAGTGGCCGGCCAGGTAGTCCGGGCGTACGCCCCAGGCGGTGACCAGCCGGTACAGGGCCGTCTCCACGGCGAACAGGGCGGCCTGGGTGTACTCGGTGCGGTCCAGCAGCGCGGCCTCGGCGGTGCCCTCGGCCGCGAACAGCACGTCCCAGAGGGAGATGTCCAGGTGCACGTCGAGCGCGGCGATGGCGTCGGCGAGGGCGTCGCGGAAGGCCGGGTACGTCTCGGCCAGTTCGCGGCCCATGCCCAGGCGCTGGGAGCCCTGGCCGGTGAACAGGACGGCGAGGCGACCGGCGGGCAGCGACCCGCGCAGCACGGTGGGCAGGTCCGCGCCGTCGGCGAGGGCCCGCAGGCCCAGCCGGGCCCGTTCCGGGTCGGTGGCCAGGACGACCGCGCGGGCGTCGAGTTTGGTACGGGTGGTGCCGAGGGAGAAGCCGAGGTCGTCGAGTGAGACCGGCTCGTCGAGGAGCGGGAGCAGGCGTTCGGCCTGGGCGCGCAGCGCGGTGTCGTCGCGCGCGGTGACGACCAGCGGGACCGGCGTGCCGGCCGGCCGGTACTCGGCGGGGGCCGGCTTCGGGGCCTCGGCGGTCGGCGGCTCCTCGATGATCACGTGTGCGTTGGTGCCGCTGACCCCGAACGACGAGACGGCCGCGCGGCGGGGGCGCTCCCCGGCGGGCCACGGGGCCGCGTCGGTGGCCAGCCGTACCGTGCCGGTCGACCAGTCGACGTGCGGGGTGGGCCGGTCGACGTGCAGGGTCGGCGGCAGCACCTCACGGCGCATCGCCTCGATCATCTTGATGATGCCGGCGGCGCCGGCGGCGGCCTGGGTGTGTCCGATGTTCGACTTGATCGAGCCGAGCAGCAGCGGCTGCTCGGGGGAGTGCCCGGCGCCGTAGGTGGCGATCACCGCCTGCGCCTCGATCGGGTCGCCGAGCGTGGTGCCGGTGCCGTGCGCCTCCACCACGTCGACGTCCCCGGCGGTCAGCCCGGCGTCGGCCAGCGCCTGCCGGATCACCTGCCGCTGCGCCGGACCGTTCGGGGCGGTCAGGCCGTTGCTGGCGCCGTCCTGGTTGACCGCGCTGCCCCGGACCACGGCGAGCACCGGGTGCCCGTTGCGCCGAGCGTCGGAGAGCCGCTCCAGCACCAGCACGCCGACGCCCTCGGCGAAGCCGGTGCCGTCGGCCGCCGCCGCGAACGGCTTGCAGAGCCCGTCCGGGGCCAGACCGCGCTGCCGGCTGAACGAGGTGAAGGTGCCGGGGCCGGCCATCACCGCGGCGCCGCCGGCGATCGCCAGGTCGCTCTCCCCACGGCGCAGCGACTGTACGGCCAGGTGCAGCGCCACCAGCGAGCTCGAGCAGGCGGTGTCGATGGTCAGCGCGGGTCCCCGCAGGCCCATGGTGTACGCCACCCGGCCGGAGACGACGCTCGGGGCGTTGCCGGTCATCAGGTAGCCGTCCAGGCCGTCGGGAGCCTCGTGCAGGCGCATGCCGTACTCCTGCGCCTCGGCGCCGATGAACACGCCGCTGCGGCTGCCGCGCAGGGTGTCCGCCTCGATGCCGGCCCGCTCGACGGCCTCCCACACCGTCTCCAGCACCAGCCGCTGCTGCGGGTCCATGGCCTGGGCCTCGCGAGGGCTGATGCCGAAGAAGCCGGCGTCGAAGTCGGCGGCGTCCGGCAGGAAACCGCCGTTCCGCACGTACATCGAGCCGGGCTTGTCCGGGTCGGGGTCGTAGAGCCGGTCCAGGTCCCACCCGCGGTCGGTGGGGAAGTCGCCGAGCACGTGCCGGCCGTCGGCGAGGAGGTCACCGAGCTGCTCGGGGGAGTGCACGCCACCCGGGTAGCGGCAGCCGATTCCGACGATCGCGATCGGCTCGTCCAGGGCCGTGCCGCCGGCCGGTCGCTCGTCGGCGTCGTCGTTCGTGCCGGTCGCCAGCGCGAGCAGGTGACCGGCCAGCAGTTCCGGCGTGGGGAAGTCGAAGCCGACCGTGGGCGGTAGCGCCAGGCCGGTGGCCCGGCTCAGCCGGGACTGGAGGGCGACCAGGCCCATCGAGTCGATGCCCATGTCCCGGAACGGCCGCCCCGGTTCGACCGCCGGGGACTCGTCCGGCATCAGGTGCCGGATCACCGCGGCGGCCGACTCACGGACCAGGTCGCCGACCAGGCGGCGGCGCTCGGGTTCGGACAGCGGTGAGAGCCGGCCGGCGAGCGCACCGGGCTCGGCGTCAACGGCGAAGGTTCCGGATTCGTCCATTCGGGACACCCCACAACTTCGGTCGGCGAAATCGTCGCTAAAGAAAAAGGGAAACGGCCGCACCGGCCCGGAGCTGACGGTATTGCCGCCGACGTACGGGACATACCCCTATCTGGCTGGGTCGCCCATTGACGCGACCCGGGCAACCCCTATTCGGCCTCCGATACCCCTAGCGGAATGACTCGTACCCCTGCCTGCGGTTATTGCGCTGGACGCATCCATGCCGGTCTTCCTATCGTCGTGCCATGACGGAAACTGAAGCACTTCAGGCGAAGGCAGGCCGCAAGGAATGGTTTGCCCTCGGCGTACTGCTGCTTCCGGTTCTGCTGGTCTCGATGGATCTGACGGTGCTCTACTACGCACTGCCGGCCATGAGCGCGGAACTGGGGCCGACCGGCGCTCAGCAACTGTGGATGGTCGACATCTACGCGTTTGTACTGGCCGGTCTCCTACTGACCATGGGCACTCTGGGTGACAAGATCGGCCGTCGCCGGCTGCTGCTGGCCGGTGCGCTGGCGTTCGGCGTCGGTTCGCTGATCGCCGCGTACGCATCCTCGGCCGGCGAGTTCATCGCCGCGCGCGCCGCGATGGGCGTCGCCGGCGCCACCCTGATGCCCTCGACCCTGGCGCTCATCCGCAACCTCTTCCACGACCAGACGCAACGCCGCACCGCGGTGGCGGCCTGGTCCGGCGGGATGGCGGCGGGCGCCGCCCTCGGCCCGATCATCAGCGGGCTGCTGCTGGACAGCTTCTGGTGGGGCTCCGTCTTCATCATCAACGTCCCGGTGATGGTGCTGCTGATCGTGCTCGGCCCGGTGCTGCTGCCCGAGTTCAAGGTGCCGAACGCACCCCGCTTCGACCTGATCAGCGCGGCGCTCTCGCTCGGCGCGGTGCTGCCGGTGATCTACGGCCTGAAGCGGATCGCCATCAACGGCCTCGCCCCGGTGCCGGTCGCCGCGGCCGTGATCGGGCTGCTGCTGGCGGTGGTGTTCATCCGGCGCCAGCAGGTCGCCGCCGACCCGATGATCGACCTGAAGCTGTTCCGTCAGCGGGCGTACGGCGCCTCGATCGCGATCAACCTGGTGGCGCTCTTCGGCATGGTCGGGTTCTCCCTGTTCAGCACGCAGTACCTGCAGACGGTGCTGGGTCTGAGCCCGTTCCGGGCCGCGCTCTGGACCATCCCGGGCACGGTCGCCGTCGGTGTCGCCGTGCCGATCGCGACGGCGATCGTCCGGTTCGTCCGGCCCGCGTACGTCGTGGCCGGCGGTTTCATCCTGGCCGCGGGCGGCTTCTTCACGGTGACCTTCACCCCGGTCGAGGACGGCCTCGCCGTCCTGCTGACCGGTCTGGTCGCGCTCTCCGCCGGGCTCGCGGTGGTGATGACCATGATCACCGAGATGGTGGTGGCCACCGCTCCGCCGGAGAAGGCCGGCGCGGCCTCGGCCGTGCTGCAGACCGGCCAGGAGTTCGGCGGGGCGGTCGGCGTCGCGGTGCTGGGCAGCATCGGCAGCGCGGTCTACGGCCACCAGATGGCGCGGGTGCTGCCGGAGGCGGCCCGCGAGACGCTCGGCGGTGCCGTCGCGGCGGCCCAGAAGCTGCCCGCGCAGGCGGCCGGGGAGCTGGTCGCCAAGGCGCGTCTGGCCTTCGTCCAGGAGATGCACGTGGCCGCGCTGGCTGCCGCGCTGCTGATGGTGGTGGGCGCCGTTCTCGCGGTGGTCGCCCTGCGGCACGTGAAGGACGCGCCGAAGCCGCCCGCCGAGCCGGGATCCTCCGAGTCGGATTCGTCCGAGTCGGGGTCGGTGGTCGCCGAGCCGGCCGCCCGGAAGGAGGACTACGCCGTCGCGGGTAAGTGACCGTTCCACCACGAGACCACGGATGGCCCGGATCGATCCCGGGCCGTTCGTCGTTGTCGGGGTGGCAGCTTCGTCCAGAGTGCCGGAACGAATGTCTTGCACAGGCGTCTAACACATGCGTATCATCGACGCATGACGAAGACGATCCTGATTTCCGGAGCCGGCGTCGCCGGTGTCACGCTGGCGTACTGGCTGCGTCGCCACGGCTTCACGCCCACGGTCGTCGAGCGGGCGCCCGCCCTGCGCGACGGCGGCTACAAGGTGGACATCCGCGGTGCGGCCCTTGAGGTGGTGCGCCGGGCCGGGCTGCTGGAGCAGATTCGTGAGCTGCGCACCGACGTACGCGCCGGCTCGGTGGTCGACCGCACTGGCAAGCGGGTGGCCAGCATGAACGGTGACGTCTTCGGCGGCCGGGAGGAGCACGACGCGGAGATCCTGCGCGGCGACCTCACCCGGCTGCTCCACGACGCGACCAAGAACGAGGTGGACTACCGCTTCGGCGACTCGATCGCCGCCCTGGACGGCGGATCGGTCACCTTCGACAGCGGCCGCACCGAGACGTTCGACCTGATCATCGGTGCCGACGGCGTGCATTCGCGCACCCGGGCCCTGGCCTTCGGCCCGGAGGCCGGCTTCGTCCGCGACATGGGCTATCGGGTCGCCATCTGCACCGTCCCCAACCACCTGGGCCTCGATCGCGAGGAGCTGACCTACGTCAGCCCCGGCCGCACCACGCTGGTCTACAGCACCGCCCGGGAGGTCACCGCCAAGGCCATGTTCCTGTTCACCGAGCCGACCGGGATCGACGAGAGCGACCCGCGCCGCGCGCTCCAGGAGGCGTACGCGGGGCAGGGCTGGGAGGTGCCCCGGCTGCTCGAGGCGGTGGCGGACGCGCCCGACCTGTACTACGACCGGCTCAGCCAGGTGCACGTGGACCGCTGGTCGGCCGGCCCGGTGGCGCTGGTCGGCGACGCCGCCCACTGCGCGTCCCCGGCTTCCGGCCAGGGCACCAGCCTGGCGCTGGTCGGGGCGTACGTGCTGGCCGGCGAGTTGGCCGCGGCCGGGGGCGACCAGACGGCCGGCCTCCCGGCGTACGAGAGGCGAATGCGCCCCTTCGTCGAGCGCAACCAGAAGCTCGGACCCGCCAACATCAAGCGGATGGTTCTGGGCAGCGCCGGCCAGGTGCGGATGTCGATGATGATGCTCGGGGTGATGTCCCGGCTGCCCGGCCGCGACCGGATGATGGCCGCGATGATGGCGCCGCTGCACAAGGCGGCCAACGCCATCGAGATCCCCGCCTACGACACCCGCTCGCAGCGGCCCTGACCTGCGCTTCGGGCCGCCAATAAGGGCGCGAAGGCGGCCCGATAACGGTCGGCCCGACAGTGGTCTCAGGCACCGGGCTGTCCGGTCGCCTCCCGGCAGGTAGGGCATCGAGCGCCGGGAACGGGGATCCCACAGGAGGTCCAGGAATGGGACTGATCGAGCGCGACGAGGCACTGGCCTGCCTCGACCAGCTCCTGGCCGACGCGGTCGCCGGGCGCGGTCGGGTGGCCCTGGTCAGCGGCACCGTGGCGACCGGCAAGAGCGAACTGCTGAACGTCCTCGCCGACCGGGCGATGGAGCGCGGGGCGCTGGCGGTCACGGCGACCGGTTCGGCGGTGGAGCGGGACATGCCGCTCGCGCTGCTGGGCCAACTGTTCCACGACGCGCCGCTGTCCGCCGATGACCGGGACCGCGCCATGAGCCTGCTGTTCGAGGGCACCAAGGCCGGGCTGGCTGCCGGCGACAGCGACGGCGACAACCTGGACGCGCAGGTCATCCACGGCCTGTGCACCCTTCTCCTGGAGCTGGCCGAGCGGTACCCGCTCGCGCTGCTCGTCGACGACGTCCAGCACGCCGACCGCGCGTCGCTGGTCTGCCTCGCCTACCTGGCCCGCCGGGCCCGGTTGGCCAAGCTCCTGGTGGTGTTCAGCCGGACCACCTTCGGCGCCGTCACCGAACCGGCCTGGCAGACCGACCTGCTGCGGCCCGGCCAGAGCAACCGGATCCACCTGGAGCCGCTCACCGGTGAAGGCGTACGGCAGTTCGCCGAGCAGCGGGCCGGCACCGAGGTCGCCGAGCGGCTGGCGGGCCGCTGGCACCAGCTCAGCGGCGGCAACCCGCTGCTGGTCGAGGGCCTGATCGCGGACCACCGGCAGGCGGTCGCCGAGACCGGCGCCGAGCCGGACGACGCGGTCGCCGGCGACGGGTACGCGTCGGCCGTGATGTCCTGCCTGCACCGGGGCGAGGAGCGGCTGCTCGAGGTGGCCCGGGGCATCGCGGTGCTGGACGACCCGGAGAGCCTGGACCGGCTCATCGGGCTCGACCCGCAGCAGGTGGCCCAGACCGTCCGCGCGCTCACCGCGGCCGGCCTGCTCAGCATGGGCGCCTTCCGGCATCCTGCGGCGCGTGCCGCGGTGCTCGCCGACGTGCACCAGGAGCAGCGCGCCGAGCTGCACCGGCGGGCGGCGGTGCTGACCTACGATCGCGGCGCGTCCACCCGGGTGGTGGCCGAGCACCTGGTCAACGCCAGCGACGTGCGGGAGAGCTGGGGCGTCACGGTGCTGGAGGACGCCGCCCGGCAGGCGCTGCGCGAAGGCCGGGTCGACGCCGCGATCCGCTATCTCAAGCTGGCCTGGAAGGCCTGCACCGACGACCGGCACCGGGTGCGCATCATGACCACCCTGGTCCGTGCCGAGTGGCGGATCAACCCGCGTACCTCGGCCGGTTACCTCCCGGAGCTGACCGGGGCGCTGGAGAAAGGCGTGCTCCGCGGTAGCGACGTGATCGTGCTGGCCAAGGCGCTGTTGTGGCACGGGCAGTTCCGCGACGCCGAGCACGTGCTCGACCACCTGGCCGCGCTCGGCGACGAGCTCGACCCGGACACCGCCGCCGAGCTGGCCGCCACCCGCCCCTGGCTGCGCTGCACGTACGCCCCGTTCGTCGCGCACCTGCCCAAGACCACCGCGACGGTGGCCACGGTCTCCGCGAGCCGGCGGCTGGCCGCGGCCCGGGCGCTCTCCTCGGTGATCAGCTCCAGCCCCGGCCCCGACCTCAGTGACACCCTGGAGCGGATCCTGCGCGGGTCCCGGCTCGACGAGATGTCCCTGGACACCGTGGAGAGTGCGCTGCTGGCGCTGACCTACGCCGGGCACGCCGACAAGGCGGCCGGCTGGTGCGACATGTTCGTGGAGGAGGCGTACACCCGCCGCGCGCCCAGCCGGCAGGCCCGGCTCGCGGTGGTCCGCGCCGAGGTCGCGGTGCGGATGGGCAACCTCGCGGGCGCGGCGCGCTACGCGCGCACCGCCATGGAGATCATGCCCCCGGCCAGTTGGGGGGTCGCGATCGGCCACCCGCTGTCCCTGCTGATCATCGCGTCGGTCGCGATGGGTGACTTCGACGACGTACGCGAACAACTCGACAAGCCGGTGCCCGAGGCGATGTTCCAGACCCGCTACGGCCTGCACTACCTGCAGGCACGGGGCCGATACAGCCTCGCCGCCGAACACCCCGGCCTGGCCCTGCGCGACTTCCAGCGGGCCGGGGACCTGATGAGCGCCTGGGGGGTCGACACGCCCGGCC
Organism: Micromonospora sp. NPDC006766; assembly: GCF_040636055.1. NCBI lineage: Bacteria > Bacillati > Actinomycetota > Actinomycetes > Micromonosporales > Micromonosporaceae > Micromonospora > Micromonospora sp. NPDC006766. The sequence goes on from NZ_JBEYIX010000048.1 coordinate 17,048, forward strand.
TGGTCGCCTGGCGGTCCGACGCGGCCGAGGCGTACCTGCGGATGGGCCGCCCGCTGCAGGCCCGCAAGCTGGCCGAGGAACAGCTCAACCGGTGCACCGGCCAGATGCCCCGGGCGCAGGGCGTCGGCCTCCGGCTGCTGGCCGCGACCGAGCAGCCCCGGCACCGGCCGATGCTGCTGCGGCAGGCCGCCGACCTGCTGCAGAACAGCGGTGACCTGTACGAGTTGGCGCGCGCCCTCGCCGACCTGGCCCAGGCGTACCACGCGCTCGGCGAGTCCCGCCGGGCCGGGATGATCGGGCACCGGGCCCGCGCGCTCGCCGAGGGCTGCGAGGCCGCCCCGTTGCGGCGGGCGCTGTCGCAGAACGACGACTGGGACTCCGGCGAACCGGCCCAGGCGCCGGTGGCCGGTGGCGCCGCGGCGACGCTCAGCGACGCCGAGCGCCGGGTGGCCGCGCTGGCCGCGGTCGGGTACACGAACCGGGAGATAGCCGAGAAGCTGTACATCACGACGAGCACGGTGGAGCAGCACCTCACCCGTACGTATCGGAAGTTGAGCGTCAGCCGCCGCAGCGACCTGCCGGCCAACCTCTACACCAATCTCACCCCCACTGCCTGAGGCAATCCCTCCCCTCGGGCAGGCGGACGGCCCGGACTCGGTGGAGTCCGGGCCGTTTCGCGCCGATGGCTTCGTGAGCGCGGCACGTCGCCTTGCGGGAGCTGTCGGTGCGTTACCGGGTCAGGGCCGTCCGGATCGTGTCCAGCACATCGGCCTGGTGGGAGTTGAGATAGAAGTGGCCGCCGTCGAAGACGGACAGTCTGAAGGCGGCCTCGGTGTGGTCGCGCCAGGACGCCGCCTCGACCAGGTTCACCTTCGGATCTCTGTCGCCGGTCAGTGCGGTGATCGGGCAGTGCAGCCTCGGTCCCGGCTGCCAGCGGTAGGTCTCCGCGGCGCGGTAGTCGTTGCGGATCACCCCCAGCACCATGCGCAGTACGTCGGGGTCGTCGAGCAGACCGCCGGCGGTGCCGTCAAGCCGGTGCATCTCGGCCACCAGCCCGGCGTCGTTCTGCAGGTGGACCCGCTCGTCGCGGTGCTGGGACGGTGCCCGGCGCCCGGAGACGAACAGATGCGCGGGCACGATCCCGTCCTCCTCCAGCAGGCGGGCCACCTCGTACGCGACCGAGGCGCCCATGCTGTGCCCGAACAGCGCCAGCGGGCGCTCGTCGGGATAGCGGAGCTGCTCGTACACGTCCCGGGCGAGCTCCTGCAGGGAGCCGATGCCCGGCTCGTGCCGGCGGTCCTGCCGGCCGGGGTACTGCACTGCGAGCACCTCGACGTGCGGCGACAGCGCCCGGGAGACGGGAAAGTAGTAGCCGGCGGATCCGCCGGCGTGCGGCAGGCACACCAACCTGATCGGGGCGACGTCGGTCGGGTGGTAGCTGCGCAGCCACAGGCTGGTGTCGAGGGTGGTCACGGTCATCGGGATGCCTCCAGGGCCATTGCGTACGAATTGACGTCCGCCGCCGGGTCCGCGGTGGCCGGTCGTCGAGCCGGCAACCGGTACCACCGAAGCTAGGCTCGGCATCCATGGCGCGTACACCCCAGTGGTGCCGGTCACGCACCCCTCCCGGGCACCCCTGCCCTGCGCCACCCCCGTGGCTAGGGGTGGTGTGGGCGGTGCTCCTTCACTACCCTGCGTGACTCAACCCGGAGCCCCCTTAGCTGCGTGGGTGGCTCCCTTACCCCGGCGTGCACCGGCCCGTGAAAGCCCTCGCCAGGATGTCGCCGGCCCGCATCGCGAACCTACGATGAGTGCAGGCACGATGGCCGGACATGTCGACATCGGCGCCGCTGACCGAGGACCCACCGAGCCACTGCGGGGACATCATGATCGAGGCAATCCTTCCCGTCGATGTGGTGGCGGTCGACACGTTCGACGATCCGCCGGACGCGGCGCTGCTGCCCGAGGAGGAGCGGATCGTCGCCAAGGCGATCGAGAAGCGACGCCGGGAGTTCACCACCGCCCGGCACTGCGCTCGCGCGGCGCTGGTCCGGCTCGGCGTGCCGCCGGCGCCGATTCTGGCCGGGCGGCTCAACGAGCCACTGTGGCCGGCCGGCGTGGTCGGCACGATCACCCACTGCACCGGTTACCGGGGTGTGGTGGTCGCGTCCGACTCCAAGATCATTACGGTGGGTATCGACGCGGAGCCCAACGAGCCGCTGACCAAGGGCGTGCTCGAGTCGGTCGCGCTGCCCGACGAGCGGATCCACGTGGCCGATCTGCTCGAGGCCCGGCCGGAGATCCGCTGGGACCGGATGCTGTTCTGCGCCAAGGAGGCCGTCTACAAGTCGTGGTTCCCGCTGGCGCGGCGCTGGCTGGACTTCGAGGACGCGGTCGTCACGTTGCGGCCCGGGTCGGCCGGCGCGTCCAGCGGCGTCTTCGACGCACGGCTGCTGGTGGCCGGTCCACGGGTCGGCGGTCGGCGGCTCACTGGGTTCACCGGCCGGTGGCTGGTCGAGCAGGGGCTGATCCTGACCGCGATCGTCGTGCCGGTGACGGTGTCCGCTCGCGCGAACCGGGTGGGGGAGAATATCGGCGCCCGGTGACGGATTTCGCGACGTTTCCGAAATAGCGACCGGCCGCCGTTGCGGCTGCCATGGATTGCCCGCCGGACGAGCGGGTGTCCACCGAACGGCCAGGCTGTGTTCCGGCGGACATCGGATGGCGCGTAGGGGCTGTCACGGGATAAAGAATGTGGTGCGCCTTATCGTGAATCAGACACGTCTGGATCTTTAGCGCCAGGATCAGTTAGTACCGCAAGCGGTAAACCGGGCATTTCTTTATAGTGTCGGGTCCAGCTCGGACATCCACTATCCACAGTGGGTGGCGCCGTGGCCCGCCGGTTGCATATCCTCTCACCCATATGCGGTTCACCCCGGCCTGCTCCGCTGCCTTCTCGGCGACGGGTCCGGCCGGCACACGGGCGCGCTTCCACCCACGCATGATTCACGCCTGCAGCACCCATGACGCGCGACCCCCGAAGAGGAGGCGCACGTGCAGATTCTCATCCTGGGAATCCTCGAGGTGCTCATCGGCGAGAGTCAGCTCGAGCTCGGCGGGCAGCGTCAGCAGATCATCCTTTCGATGCTGGCCCTCGAGTCCAACCGGGTGATCCGCGTGGCCCGGCTGGCGGAGGCTCTGTACGGCGACGACCTGCCATCCACCTCGCGAGTGCAGGTGCAGATCTGCATCTCGGCGCTGCGCCGACTGTTCACCGCGCACGGCTGTCCGGACGCCATCGTCACCCGTACCCAGGGCTACTCCCTGCAGATCCCGGAGGGCAGCCTCGACCTCCACCGGTACGAGGAGGCGCTGACCCAGGCCCGCCAGTTGCGCGAGTTCCGCCGGCTGGACGAGTCCGTCGGCCAGTACCGTCAGGCCCTGGCCCTGTGGCGCGGGCCGGCCCTGGACGGCATCGAGAGCCGGGTGGTGCAGAGCGCCGCAGACCGGCTGGCCGAGCGGCGGCTGACCACCACCGAGGAGTGCATCGAGCTCGAACTCAAGCTCGGCCGGCACCGGAAGGTCCTCGACGAGCTGGGCGCTCTGGTCGAGGAGCACCCGCTGCGGGACCGGCTGCGCGAGCAGCTGATGCTCGCCCTCTACCGGTCCGGCCGGCAGGCCGAGGCGCTGGACACCTACCGCACCGGCCGTCGGCTCTTCATCGACGAGCTGGGCCTGGAGCCGGGCGAGGAGCTGCGTCAGCTGGAGCACGCGATCCTCACCGGCGACCCCAAGCTCGCCCTCCCGGAGCAGGCCGCCGTGGCGGTGCCGCCGGTGATCACCAAGCCGATCGAGCCGGACGTTGCGGCCGCGCCGACGAAGCCGAGTGCCGTACCGGTTCCGGCGGTGCCCACCGCGCCCCCGGTCACCGCCACCCCGGCCGGCCCTGGCATCTCGCCGGTGCCCTGCCTGCTGCCCACCGACATCGCCGACTTCACCGGCCGCAGCCAGCAGATCGAGGCGATCCAGCAGCAGTTCGCGCTCGCCACCGGCGACACCGCCCAGTACGCCGTGCCGGTGGTGGTGATGGCCGGCAAGCCGGGCATCGGCAAGACCACCCTCGCCGTGCACGCGGCGCACCGTCTCGCCGCCCGCTACCCCGACGGTCAACTCTTCGCGGACCTGCACGGCCGGCACCCGGAGCAGATCGAGCCGATGCGGGTGCTCGAGCGTTTCCTGCGAGCCCTCGGCGTGCCCGGCACCCAGATGCCCGAGACGATGGAGGAGCGCGCCGAGCTGTACCGCACCATGCTGGCCGATCGCCGGGTGCTCGTCGTCCTGGACAACGCGGGCGACGAGAGTCAGGTCCGTCCGCTGGTGCCCGGCACGTCGCACTCCGCCGTGCTGATCACCAGCCGCAGCCGGCTGGCAGGGCTGCCCGGCGCGGTGCACATCGACATCGACGTGTTCCAGGCCGACCAGTCGATGGAGCTGTTGTCGCGCATTGCCGGGCCGGAACGGGTGAAGACCGAGCCCGACTCGACCGCGGAGCTGGCCGAGCTCTGCGGGCATCTGCCGCTGGCGCTGCGGATCGCCGGGGCGAGGCTGGCCGCCCGCCCGCACTGGAGCGTTGACCACCTCGTCGATCGGCTGGCCAACGAGGCACGCCGACTGGACGAGCTCAAGCACAGCGGCATGGGTATCCGGGCCAGCATCTCACTGACGTACGACCACCTTGAGGACGACGCGCGGCGGCTGTTTCGCCTGCTCACCGTCCTGGACTTCGCGCAGTTCTCGGCCTGGGTCGCGGCGGCGGCGCTGGACACGGACTTCTACGAGGCGCAGGACCTGCTCGACGACCTGGCCGACGCGCAACTCATCGAGACCACCGACTCCGGGCGCGGCGTGCACGCCCAGTACCGCTTCCACGACCTGATCCGGGTCTTCGCCCGCGAGCGTCTGGTAGCCGAGGACCCGGTCCAGGAGCGGGAGCAGGCGCTGCGGCGGGTGGTCAGCGCCCTGCTGTTCCTGGCCGGGGAGGCGCACCGGGGCGTCTACGGCGGCGACTACCTGCGGGTCCGGATCAGCGCCTCGCTGCACCCGCTGCCTGAGCGGCAGGTCCGCCAGCTGGTCACCCCGCCGCTGCCGTGGTTCGAGCGGGAACGGCTGACCATCGTCGCCGCCGTCCGCCAGGCGGCGCAGGCCGGGCTCGTCGAGCACTGCTGGAGCCTGGCGGTGACCGCGGTCACGCTTTTCGAGTCGCGGATCTACCTGAGCGACTGGCGCGAGACCCACCAGATAGCGCTGGAGGCCGCCTGCGCGGCCGGCGACGATCGGGGGCAGGCCGCGATGCTCTACTCACTCGGCTCGCTGCACATCGTGGAGCAGCGGTACGCCGACGCGCTGCGGGAACTCGTCGCCGCCGACGAGCTGTTCGAGCGGGCCGGCGACGACCTGGGCTCGGCGTTGGCCCGGCGGCATCTGGCTTTCATCGACCGGATGAGCGGCCGTTATCAAGAGGCGACCGACAACTACAGCCGGACGCTGGAGACCTTCCGCAGCAGCGGCGACCTGGTCGCGGTCGCGTACGTGCTGAACAACCTCGCGCTGATCAAACTGGAGCAGGGCGACGTGGACGCGGCCCGCCGGCTGCTGCCGGAGGCGCTCGAGCACGCCCGGCGCGCGGGCAGCCGCCGCATCGAGGCGCAGGTGCTGCACCGGCTCGGCGAGGTGCACCTACAGGCGGAGGAGTTCGCCGCCGCCATCGACGTGCTGCGCCAGGCGCTCGCCGTCGTCCGCGACCTGGGCGACCCGGTGGGGGAGGCGTACGCGCTGCAGAGTCTTGGCGCCGCGCAGTTGCGGGCGGGGAACCCGCAGGAATGCGGTACGGCACTGTGGGAGGCCATGCGTCTCGCCTGCGCGACGGGGGAACGGCTGATCGAGGCGAGGGTGTCGATGCTGCTGGGCGAACTGGCGCTGGCCAACGACGAGCCGCCGCAGGCGGTGGTCCACCTGCACCGGTCGCTGGGTCTCTTCCGGGCCATCTGCGCGCCGCAGTTCGAAACGAAGGTGCTGGAGCTGCTGAGCGACGCGTACGCCGCTGCCGGCAACCCGGCCGACGTGGTGATCGTGCCGGTACGTCCGATGTCGGAGCCACCGCAGTCCGGGCGGTGACCGATCCTGACCCGCGCGGTGACGACCCGGCCGGCCGGTCCCGGGGGTCACTCGCGGCGGTAATGCGAGCGGGTGTCAGGACCAGGGCGAGTTGCCTTCCGGGCCGCTGGGCGGGGTGGTGCCGTCGGCCACGATGGCGACCCGTTCGGTGCCGGTGCCGGTGCCGGTGCCGGTCGTCGCGTTGCCGAAGATGAGGGCGGCAGCGGCGGCGGCGAAAATCATGCCGAAAGCGAGCTTAACGGACGCGGTGCGGGTGTGCGTGTTCATGGTTCCTCCTGCTTTCTTGTTCGCGGATCCCGGCGGGCCGTTTGCTCCTCGCCGGTGCTGAGACGAACGCTAGGGGACCCCGCCCATCGCCTCCTTATCCCCGCGCTGCCGCATCCGGCATCGGCAGGGCTTTCCGGGTCTTCGGCCGGGGCGATAACGGGGCGACGCGCGCGATAAGAGGTCGAAGGCCGTGCGATAACGCCCAGTTGCAGGATCGGCGACGCGGCCGGCTATCCCGGCCCGTACAGGGACGTGACCCTGGACAACGACAGGCAGGTGATCAGCATGGGCATCTCGGCTCGGGCCCTCGACGGTGTATACGGCACGCCCGCCACAGGTCTGCGCGCGCGCCTCGAACAGTCGGTGGATGGATGCTGGTTGCCCATCGCGGACGCGGAGACCAATGCGGACGGCACCATCGACGATTTCGTGACCGGGCGGTTGCTGCGCGGCCCCTACCGGATCATCTTCGACAGCGACCAGTACTTCTCCGCGCTGGGCGCCAGCGCGGCCTATCCGGAAATCATCATCGTCTTCCGGCTGCGAAGCGAATCGCGCACCTGCCAGGTCCAGGTGCTGATGACTCCGTACTCGTACTCGTTGTACTTCGGCGATCGGGCCTGACCCGACCGGCTCAGAGAGGAATGGCCAGTGAGGAGCAACCCGTTCATTTCGCGGCGCTACCCGATGCCGGCGACCGTGGACCTTCCCGACCGCACCTGGCCGGCCCGCACCATCGACACCACGCCCCGCTGGCTGAGCACCGACCTGCGCGACGGCAACCAGTCGTTGGTCAATCCGATGACCCCGGACCGCAAGCTGGCCATGTTCAACCTGCTGGTGGAGATGGGCTTCACCGAGATCGAAGTCGGTTTCCCGGTGGCCAGCCAGGACGATCACGACTTCCTGCGGCTGCTCATCGAGCGTGACCTGATCCCGGACGACGTTCGCATCTCGGTTCTGGTCCAGGCCCGCGACGAGCTGATCCGGCAAACCGTGGAGAGCCTGGCGGGTGCCCGGCAGGCCACCCTGCACCTGTACAACGCGACCTCGCCGCAGTTCCGCCAAATGGTATTCGGGCTGTCCCGCTCGGAATGCAAGGACCTCGCGGTGCAGGGCACCCGACTATTCATGAAATACGCCGAGCGCACACTCGCCGACTGCGACCTCGGCTTCCAGTACTCGCCCGAGCTGTTCGCCGACACCGAGCTGGACTTCTCCCTGGAGGTCTGCGAGGCGGTCATGGACGTGTGGCAGCCAGAGCCGGGCCGGCCGATCACGCTCAACTTCCCGACCACCGTGGAGCGGACCACGCCCAACGTCTTCGCCGACCAGATCGAGTGGCTCGACCGGCGGCTGTCCCGCCGCGAGCACGTCTGCCTCTCGGTCCACCCGCACAACGACCGCGGTACCGGGGTGGCCTCCGCCGAACTCGCGGTGCTCGCCGGCGCCCAACGCATCGAGGGCTGCCTGTTCGGCAACGGCGAACGGGCCGGCAACGTCTGCCTGGTCACGCTCGCGCTCAACCTGCTGACCCACGGCGTCGACCCGGGGCTGGACCTCAGTGATTTGAACCGGATCCGCCGGACCGTGGAGTGGTGCAACGAGATTCCGGTGCACCCGCGGCACCCGTACGGCGGGGACATGGTCTTCACCGCGTTCTCCGGCTCACACCAGGACGCGATCAAGAAGGGCTTTGACGCGCGGGCCCGGGCCGTTGGCCAGGGCGCGGACCCGGAGCGGCTGCGGTGGGAGGTGCCGTACCTGCCGCTGGACCCGCACGACGTGGGCCGGACGTACGAGTCGGTGGTGCGGATCAACAGCCAGTCCGGCAAGGGCGGGGTGGCGTACGTGCTCAGCTCTCGCCAGGGCCTGGAACTGCCCCGGGAGTTGCGGATCGAGTTCGCCGGCAGGGTGCAGGCGGCCGCCGACGAGCGGGGTTGCGAGATCGAGCCGGACGAGGTGAGCCGGATGTTCCTGGACGAGTACGCCTCACCCCGGTTCGTCACCGTCCCGGTCACGTTCCGCAAGCCGGTGCCGACCACCCTGCACGTACAGGGAGACGCCTTCGCCGTCGGGGCGAGCCGGGCCGACGCGCTCGGTGACCTGGAGGCACACCTGGCGTCCTGGGGCATGCAGGTGCACGAGGTGCACCGGATCGGCGTGAGCGCCGCCGACTCCCGCCGGAACGACGTGGTCGTCTACGCCGAGTGCCTGATCGAGCAGCGCCGGGTCTGGGGTGTCGGCACCGCCGCCGATCTGGACGCCGCCGCCCGGGCCGCGGTGCGCGCCGCGATCACCCGGGCGCTGCCGGCCGAGGCACCCCGGCGTACCCCGATGACGCGGCGCTGGGAACGCGCCAGCTGAGCTCATCGCACGTGGCAGGCCCGCGCCGACGGCGCGGGCCACACGTCGATAGGGGTCGCCTCGTACCACGGAGTCAGGGGTGTACGACGCGGTGAGCGCTTGATTACGGTCGATGGCATCCGGTGCGCCGTTGCGCACCGGCACCGGGCACCGTCTCCCGCCTCCAGCGTTGGTGGTCGCGCCGCGCTCCGCCCGAGGAACCAGGTGACTTCGATGATCACTGCCCCGATCCCTTCGAAACTTTCGTACGACGATCTCGCCATCCTGCGGGAGCGGTGCGCCGCCGACCCCCCTCCCGCCCCCGGCCGGCCCTCGGAATGAGTGCGGCGCTGCGCCCCAAGGCCCGGCTGCTCGGCCCGACGCTGGTGCTGGCGATGGCGTTGCCGACCTCGGTGCTCTACTCGGTCGGGGCGGTCGGCGCGCAGCTCACCGCGGCGCTCGGCGTCTCCCGGTCCGCGTTGGGCGCCCTGCCGACGGCGGTGTTCGGGACGGCGGCGATGTTGTCGCTGTGGTCGGGAGGCCTGGTCGACCGGATCGGCGCCCGGGCCGCGCTGCTCACCCTCTTCAGCGTCGCCACCACCGCGTTCGTGCTGATGGGGCTGGCCTCCGGTTACGCCGGGCTGCTGGCCGCGATGATCCTGAGCGGCGTCGGCCAGGCCATGTCCAACCCGGCCACCAATCTGGCGATAACCGAGAACGTCGAGCCCGCCGCCCGAGCCGGTGCGGTCGGCCGCAAACAGGCCGGCGTGCAGCTCTCGGCACTGGTGGTGGGCCTGGCCGCACCGCTGCTCAGCGGGCTCGCCGGCTGGCGGGCGGTGCTGCTGGCCGGTGCGCCGCTGGCGCTGTTCGCCCTGGTGATGACCGCGTCGACGCTGCCGGCCCGGCCGCTCGGGCCGGCCGTCCGGCGGGCACCCGGCTGGCGTCCCGCCCGGCCCAACCGCTATCTGGCATTGCTGATGGCGTTCCTGGCCGCGCTGGGGTGCGGGGTGTCCGCGGTGGCCACCTTCACCACGCTCTACGGCCAGGAACGGCTGCACCAGCCACCCGGGACATCCGCGTTGCTGATCGCGGCGTTGGGCGTGGCCGGGGTGGCGTCCCGCCTGATCTGGTCACGTCATGCGGCGGCGCTTCCGCTGCTGAGCCCGCTGCTGCGCCGGCTGGCGGCAGGCGCGGCGGTGTCCGCGGTGCTGATCTGGGCCGGCGCCGAGCTCGGGCCGGCCGCGTTGTGGATCGGCACGGTCGGAGTCGGCGCCACCGCGGTCGGCGCGAACGCCGTCACCATGGTCCTGATCGTGCGCGACCGGCGGTCCGGCCCGCTCGGTCCGTCTTCGGCGCTGCTCTCGCTGGGGTTCTTCACCGGATTCGTACTCGGGCCGATCCCGCTCGGCGCGATCGCCGACACCCTCGGGTACGGCCCGGCCTGGCTCGCCGTCGCCGGACTGTTTCTGCTGGCGGCGGGCCTGGCCGGGCTGGTGCTCCGGCATGAGAGCGCCCCCCGGGTAGCCCCGCCGGAGCGCGGCGGCTCGCTCGGGCCGGAAGTCACCGCCGCCGGCCGTTCCGGATCGCCTCGATGATCCTGGGCCGCAGCTCGGCGGCCCGGATCACCGCGTCCACCGAGCCGACGTCGACGGCCCGCTGGACGCTGTGCACCCGGTCGAACTCGGCCGCGACCTCACCGAGCTTCTCCGCTCGGACCGCGACGCGCAGCTCGGCGAGCCGGGCGTGCAACGTGGCCCGCTCGGCGCCGGTCGCGGCGGTGACCTCGGCCTGCAAGGCGGTCACCCGCGGATCGGCGGCGGTGCGGTTGTTCACCTCGCCGGTGAAGACCACGGCCGCCGCCGGCGCGCCACCGAGCACCGACGCGAACGATCCTTCCAGGGCCAGCACCGTCATGTTCGGGTTGAGCGCCTTGGAGAAGACCACGAACGCGCCGCCGTGGTAGCGGGAGATGACGCAGAAGACGATCGGGCCGCGGAAGTTGACGATGGCCCGACCGATCTCCGCGCCGTACTCCAGCTGGAGTTTGCGCATCGATTCGGGGGAGCCGTCGAAGCCGGACAGGTTGGCCAGCACGACCAGCGGGCGGTTGCCGCTGGCCGCGTTGATCGCCCGGGCGGCCTTCTTCGACGAGCGGGGGAACAGCGTGCCCGCGGTGTAGGTGTCGGGCCCGTCGGTGGGCGGGAAGCCGCGCCGCGACACCGAGCGGGATTCGATGCCGAGCAGGCAGACCGGCATGCCACCGAGGTGCGCGTCCTGCACGACCGCGGTTTCCGCGTCGGCCATTCCGGCCCAGCGTTCGAGCACGGCGTGGTCCTGGTCGGCGAGGGCCCGCATGACGCTACGGATGTCGAACGGCTTCTTCCGATCCGGGTTCGCCGTCGCGGAGAAGATCTCTCCGATGGTGGTGAACTCACTGCCGGCCGCCGTATGCGGGAAGTTTGAAATGTCACGATCGACCGGGTCGGAGCTGACGGTCGACCTCGGCCCGGACTCGCCGGGCACGACATAGGTGTGGGCGTAGTGGGCCATGAGCAGGTCCCGGGCAGCCGTCAGGTTCGGCGCCCAGTACTGCGCCTGCCCGTTGGGTCCCATCACCCGGTCATAGCCACCGATACCGAAGTTGTCCTCCGCCGACACCCCACCCGAGAAGTCCAGTGACTGTTTCCCGGTGAGCACCATCGCCGAGTCCGGCGTCATCACGAGGATGCCCTTGGTGTGCATCAGCATCGTCGCCTCAGCGTTCCAGTACGGCTGCGCCCCCACATTGATCCCCGCGACCACGATGTTGATTTCACCGCCGGCCTGCGTGAACTCCACGATCCGCTTCAACGCCGCGGCCACCCAGTCCATGTTCTCGGTGCCGGAGGTCATTGAGATCCGAGCGCCCGAGGACAGCGCGTACCACTCCAGCGGCACCCGCATCTGTTCCGCCAGGTCGAGGGCCGCGATCACCCGCCGGCACTCCGGTTCGGACAGCGCCCCCAGCGACTTGGTCGGATCCCCCAGCAGCACCACCCGGGTGACACCCTCGGGGTGACGATCGGTGACTGTCCGCACCACACCGGCGACCAGGGCCGCCGAGTTTCTGCCCTTGGGCCGATCCACCGGCACGAGCGCGTGCCGCTCATCGAGGTCGTGTTCCTGGAACGCACCCAGCCACTCCGTCAGCTGGTACGGATAGACCGTCCCGCGCCGCGCCGCCCGCAACACCTTCTGCCGATACTCGTCCAGCGGCCGCACCGGCTCACTCACCGGCTTGCCCACCTCGATGCGCGCGCCCTGCCCCGGGTCGAGGACGATCCGCACCGCCACCTCGTCCGGCCGCCGGGCGATGACCAGGATCTCTTCGAGGCCCGCCCCGGCCGTGGTCGGCAGGATCCGGCGGACCAACGCGTCCAGGTCGTCGCGGGAGAGGTCGGCCTCGGGCCAGGCGTACATCACGATCCGGTTGGAGTCGAAGCGCCGGTGCGCCGGCCGCTGCGCCTGGACCGCGCGGATCGCGTCCAGGCTGGACGCGATCGCCGCCTCCGCGGTGGGCAGCGCGACCAGCCGGCCGTCCGCGTCGCAGAGCGGCGTCAGGTCGCGGATCTGGTTCATCGCGATCAGCCGCTCGTCCGCCGGGTTGCTCCGCGCCGTCGCCCGGAACAGGTAGATCTCCTCGTCGGCGGCCGGCAGCCGGGTCAGGTCGAACTCGCTCAGCAGTGGCAGTTGCAGGCGCTCGGCGAGCCGCGGGTGCAGGCCCCGGATCAGCAGGTCCTCGGTAAAGGTCCCGGACTCGCGGCGGAAGGTGAAGTGATGGTGCACGGCGCCGCCGGGAGCGGCGACCACGACGGTGACCCGGCGTACGTCCTCGGGCTGCGGATGCCCGGCGATCAACTCCCCGAGCCGGGCCGCCATCGCGTCGGCGTCGGGCTGCCCGGGCCAGGCGACGTACAGGTCGACGTCGACCGCGCCCTCGCCGGCCGCCAGCGTGGCCAGCCCGGCCAGGACGCGGTCCAGCTCGTCGTAGGCCACGGCGGCCGAGATCAGCCCCGACCCGGCCACGAACGAGCAGCCCCCGGACGACCGTGCCACGACCGTGCCGAGCCCGCCGTCGTCGTAGTGCCGGCGGGCCTGCACCTCCAGCAGCGCCGCATGATCCCGGCCGGGCCGCCCGATCCGCTGCCCGAACAGCCGGACCAGTGGCTCGGAGCGGGCGACCATACGCTCGATCCGGTCCGCCCGGTCCGGTGCGTCCGGGTGCTGGTCCAGATAGCGCAGGTCGGCACGGACCGCGGCGTACACCTCGGCCCGACCGCGGCGCAGCAGCGGCTGGGCGAACCAGCGGAACACCACGCCGCGCGCGAGGTCGGAGACCGAGGGGAAGCGCACCTGGGTGGCCTCGATCAGGTGCTCCAGGACTCGCCCGGCGCGTTCGGGCTCCACCGGTGGTGGGTCGGCCAGCCAGCGCCGGAGCACCTCGGAGACGACCGCGACGTCGTCCGGCACCCGCTGCTGGGCCAGGAAGGCCCGGAAGACGGCATCCTCCAGCTCCGGGGTGCGCTCCAGGCTGCCGACTCCGTAGTGGCCGAACACCCGGGTCAGCCGGCTCTCGAAGGCCGCGGGCAGGCCGGCCCGTTCGGCGTCCAGGCTGCGCAGGTAGCTGTGGAAGTGCTCGCGCGGGCTGTGCACCGCACTGCCCGGTTCGGTCTTCAGGTCGACGCCGGGCTTGTTGCGGCTCAGCTCGAGCAGGTCGGCGAAGACCGTGAGCAGGTCGAGCTCACCGGGCAGGGGGGTGCTGTCGAGCTCCGCGCGAGCGGCCAGGTATCCGGCGAGGACCTGCTTCCGGTGCTCCGGGTCGGTGTCGTAGCCGAGCAACAGGGCACGTAGCTCGCGCAGGCCACGCTCGACCCGGTCGGTCGCGGGCGCCTGCGGCGGCTCGGCCGGGAGGTCGATCTCGATCTTCGCGTCGGGTCGCGCGTCGGCCGTGGCGGATTCCGCACCGGCGATCGGCTCCAGGCGCAGCAGCGGCGCGCCGGTCTCGACCTGGCTGCCCACGGCGACCGGGCACTCGCGCACCCGGGCCCGGAACGGGGCGCGGAGCACGGTCTCCATCTTCATGCTCTCCAGCACCAGGATCGGGGCGTCCGCGGCCACCTCGTCACCCACCGCGAGGGGCGTCGCGACCACCAGTGCCGGGGCCGGGGCGCGGACCACGCCGCCCTCGTCCCGGCTGATCCGGTGGGTCACGCCGTCGACCTGGACGGTGTGGACCGGGCCGTGGGTTGCCGACACCACCCGGAACCGGCGCCCGTTGACGGTCAGCCGGCCGGTGTGCGCGTCGTGCCGCTCGACCGCAACGTCGGCGTGGTGGACGTCACCGCCAGCCGTGGAGATGCCGACCCGGAAACGGTTGCCGTCCGCCCGGGCCACCTGGACGCGGTAGCCGACGCCGCGGAGCTTGAGGTCCAGCGGGCGGCCGCTCTCGTGCCGGGTCTGCGGACGCCCGCCCCGGGCGGTGGCGAGCAGCCGCTGCCGGGTGACCTCCTCCTCGTCCTGGTAGGCCTCGATGCCGGCGGCGGCCAGGGCGACGGCCGAGTGCCGGTGGGAGACCAGGCGGCCCTGTGCGCGTACCCGGTCGATCCAGCCGGTGTCGGCGCTACCGTCGATGACCTCGGGCTGGTCGAGCAGGTCGAGCACGAAGCTCCGGTTGGTGGCGCCGCCCTCGATGATGACGGTCGTGTCGGCCATCGCCCGGCGCAGCCGGCCCAGCGCCTCGGCCCGGTCCCGCCCATACGCGATGATCTTGGCGATCATCGAGTCGAAGGCGGCCGGGATGCGGTCGCCCTCGCTGACCCCGGTGTCCACCCGGATGCCGGGCCCGGCCGGCAGCGACAGTCGGGTGATCCGGCCGGGCGACGGCGCGAAGTCGCGGTCGGGGTCCTCGGCGTTGAGCCGCGCCTCGACCGCGTGCCCGGCCTCGGCCGGCGGCGCGCCCTCCAGCCGGCCGCCGGCGGCCACGTGCAACTGGAGCTTGACCAGGTCGGTGCCGGTGGTGATCTCGGTGATCGGGTGCTCCACCTGGAGCCGGGTGTTGACCTCGAGGAAGGCGAACAGCTTTTCCCCGGGGTGAAAGAGGAACTCGACCGTGCCGGCGCCGCGGTAGCCCACCGCCAGGGCCAGCCGCACGGCCGACGACTTCAACTCGGCGGCCTGCTCAGGAGTCATGACGGGGGAGGCCGACTCCTCGATGACTTTCTGGTTGCGGCGCTGCACGGAGCAGTCGCGGACGCCCAGCGCCCAGGCGGTGCCCTGGCCGTCCGCGATGACCTGCACCTCGACGTGCCGGGCGCCGGTGACCAGGCGCTCCAAGAAGACCACCCCGGAGCCGAACGCTCGCAGCGCCTCCTGGCTGGTGCGCTCGTACGCCTCGGTCAGGTCGGCGGCCGAGGCCACCATGCGGATGCCGCGCCCGCCGCCGCCCGCGGTGGCCTTGAGCATCAGCGGATAGCCGATCTCGTCGCCGGCGCGCAGCGCCTCCTCCAGCGTGGCCACCTCGCCGCGGCTCCACGGCGCGACCGGCACGCCGACCTCCTCGGCGATCAGCTTCGAGCCGATCTTGTCGCCGAGCTTGCGCATCGCCTCCGGGCTCGGCCCGACGAAGGCGACCCCGATCGACTCGCACAACTCGGCGAACGTCGGATCCTCGGCGACGAAGCCCCAGCCCACCCAGGCGGCGTCCGCCCCGGTCTCGACCAGGGCTCTCTTCAGCACGGCGTGGTCGAGGTAGGGTCGGGCGGCGGCGGGACCCAGGGGGTAGGCGAGGTCCGCCTCCCGGACGAAGGTCGCGCTACGGTCCTCGTCGGTGTACAAAGCCACCGTCTGGATGCGCGTACCGGTTTCCGCCGAGAGATCCCGGACAGCGTGGACGAGCCGCATCGCGGCCTCGCCTCGGTTGACGATCGCGACACGCTCGAACACCGCTGAGCCTCCCCACTCTCACACGTATCGATGTGCCCGAGGAACACCCGTCGGGGTTCGGGCTTGACGGACAGTAACGTGCGGCGCGGAACCGGCGACACCCCTAAAACCCCAAGATTGCGGGCTTCTCGAGGCGGCCTGATCACGGGTGGGCGCCCCGGTTGTGCCTTCTGCCCTGGGCAGATCCGCTCACCGTGAACGGGACACCCTGGCCAGGCCGCCCCGGGGCAGGCTGGGGCGTATGAGACTGCTGGTGTTGGGTGGGACGGGATTCGTCGGTGGGGCCGTGGTGTCCGAGGCGGTAGGGCGTGGCTGGTCGGTGACGGTGTTCAACCGGGGGCTGCACGGCGGCGTGCCGGTGGGCGTACGCCGGTTGCGGGGTGACCGGACGGCACCCGACGGATTGGCGGCGCTCGCCAGCGGTGAGTGGGACCTGGTGGTGGACACCTGGGACGGTGCGCCCCGGGCCGTGCGGGACGCCGCCCGCGCGCTCGCCGGTTCGGTAGGGCACTACGGCTACGTCTCCAGCGGTTCGGTCTACGCCGAGCCGGTGCAGCCGGGCTCGGCCGAGGAAGCGCCGGTCGTCGAGGCGTCAGCCGACGCGGTCGACGGCGACTATCCGCAGCTCAAGGCCGGCGCGGAGCGGGCCGCGGTGGAGGTCTTCGGCGAGCGGGCGCTGCTGGCCCGCGCCGGGCTGATCCTCGGGCCGGGTGAGGACATCGGGCGGCTGCCGTGGTGGCTGCGGCGAATCGCCCGGGGCGGGGAGGTGCTGGCCCCGGGGCCACGCGACCTGCCGGTGCAGTACATCGACGTCCGGGACCTGGCGAGCTGGCTGCTGGATCGGTGTGCCGAGGGCGTCGGCGGGGCGTACAACGTGGTGGGCCGCAGCGGGCACACGACGATGGGTGAGCTGCTCGACGCGGCGGTGGCGGTGACCGGTGCCGACGCGGCGCTGCGCTGGACGGACCCGGAGCCGATCCTGGCCGCGGGCGTCATGCCCTGGAACGACCTGCCGATCTGGATTCCACCGGGCCACGAGTTCCGGTGGATGCAGGAGCGCGACGTCGAGCGCGCGTACGCGGCGGGGCTGGTCTGCCGGCCGGTCGCGGACACGGTCGCCGACACCTGGCGCTGGCTGTGCGAGGTGGGCCAGGTGCCGCCCCGCGCCGGCCGGCCGGCCCGGGCCCCGGTGGGGCTCGACTCCGAGCGCGAGGCGGAACTGCTGGCCGGCGTCGACCGGGCGGTCTGAGGAGGGGTGCCGCCGGCCGCTCCCCGTCGAGGGAGGCAGGGCGGCGGGCTCAGGCCGACGCCACCGGCAGGTCGAGCACCTCGTCGACGGGGCGGCGCGGGGTGGCGGTGCCGGGCTGGCCGTAACCGATCCGCAGGCCCATCTGCGGGGTGCCGAACCGGCCCAGGGAGAGCCGCAGCGCCTCCCGCGCCCCGGACACCTCGATCGGCTGGGAGATCATCGACACGCTCAGCCCGGCGTCGGTGGCCGTCAGCAGCACCCGTTGCAGGGCCTGGCCGGCGACGATCTGGTCGGCCGTGGTGTTGCCCGCCGAGCCCAGCACCGCGACCAGCGGCTCCGGCTCGAAGTCCCGTCCCGGGGCCCGGTCGCGGCCTCCGAAGCCGCGCTGCGGCAGCAGGTCCTGCGGCTCGCCCCGCGGACCGCCGGCGGCGGCCGGCACGCCGTCGGGGGCGGGCTCGGAGCGGATCCAGGCGGTCCGCTCGGCCACGTACGCGGGGTCGCGTTCGAGGACGCGGTGGGCGCTGCGGGTGATCTCGGCGAACGCGTTGACCGCGCCGGTGCCGATCAGCAGCTCCAGCCAGCAGTGCTCGGCCCGGGCGGCCTCGCCGATCCGCCACCGGGCATCGGCGGGGACCGGATCGGGCCAGAACGGGGCGCGGTTGCTGAACCGGCGGCTGATCGCCGCGTGGAGGATCTGTTCGTTGGGGGTGGGGCGGCGCGGCACGTCCGGGACCAGCCGGGCCACCACGTTCGGGTCGGCGGGGTACGGGCGGAGCCGGACCGTGGCCGGGGTGCCTGCCACGGCGAGCGCCAGCCGCAGGTTGAACAGGACCGCCCCGGCGGCGATCCGGGCGCCCCAGCCGCTCGGGTCGGTGGCCGGCAGCCGGCGCAGCGGGTCAACGGAGAGCTCGATTCCGCCGTCGCGCAGCCGGAAGCGCCACGGCTGGGTGTTGTGCAGGGACGGTGCCCGGACGGCGTCGGTGACGGCGGACCGCAGCTGCTCGACGGTGAAGCCGGTGGTCATGGTGCTGCTCCTTCCGCGGTGGGCGGTGCCGCCGCCCGGTTGGTTCCCCTCAACACTGCGTCAACCAGGGGTTTTGCGAGCAGGGCCCAAGGTCCCCACCTCGGCGGGACCGTCTGCCCACACGGCCGCGTCACGGGTAGGGACCTTCGGCCCGTGCGCGACACCGGGGCGTGGCGGTAGAAAGGACGAATGATCCGGGTGTTCCTGCTCGACGACCATGAGGTCGTCCGTCGTGGCCTTGCCGACCTGCTCACCAGTAGCGGTGACATCGAGGTGGTGGGCGAGTCCGGCTCCGCCCCGGAGGCGGCCCGCCGCATCCCGGCGCTCCGCCCCGACGTGGCGATCCTCGACGCCCGGCTGCCCGACGGCAACGGCATCGACGTGTGCCGGGACGTTCGTGCCGTGGACTCTTCGATCAAGGGCCTGATCCTCACCTCGTACGAGGACGACGAGGCGCTCTTCGCCGCGATCATGGCCGGTGCCGCCGGCTATGTGCTCAAGCAGATCCGGGGCACCGACCTGGTGGACGCGGTGCGCCGGGTGGCGGCCGGGCAGTCCCTCCTCGACCCGGCGATCACCACCCGGGTGCTGGAGCGGATCCGCAGCGGCGTCGAGCAGCCGCGCGAGCTGAAGTCGCTCACCGAGCAGGAGCGGCGGATCCTGGAGTACGTGGCCGAGGGGCTCACCAACCGGGAGATCGCCGGCAAGATGTTCCTCGCCGAGAAGACGGTGAAGAACTACGTCTCCAGCGTGCTGGCCAAGCTCGGCCTGGAGCGGCGTACCCAGGCGGCCGTGCTGGCCACCCGGTTGCTCGGCCAGCGGCACTGAGGCGTCGCCGCCGGCCCCGGACGGCCGCGTCCGGCGGCCCGGCCGCTCAGTCGTGCAGCGGGACGCTCCAGCGCACCTCGGTGCCGTGCGGCCGCACCCGGCTCAACTGGAATTCACCGCCGAGGCGTTCGGCCCGTTCGCGCAGGTTCACCAGGCCGCTACGGGCCGCCTCCGGATCGCACCCGACCCCGTCGTCGCTGACCGTCACCGTCACCCAGCCGGCGTCGACCTTGACCGTCACCGACACCCGGTCGGCCTGCGCGTGGCGTACGGCGTTGGACAGCGCCTCCCGCAGCACGGCGGTGAGCTCGGGGCGCAGCCCGTCCGGCACGGCGCTGTCGATCGGGCCGACCAGGTCCAGGTGGGGCCGGTAACCCAGCGACTCGGCGGCGAGTTCGATCGCGTCGCGGATCTCGGTGCGCAGGGCGGCGCTCATCGGCGTGCGCAGCTCGAAAATCGTCCGCCGGATGTCCCGGATGGTGGCGTCCAGGTCGTCGACGGCCGCGTTGATCCGCTTGGCCACCTCGGGGCGGGCGTTCATCGGCGCGGTGCTCTGCAACTGCAGGCCGGTGGCGAAGAGCCGCTGGATCACCACGTCGTGCAGGTCACGGGCGATCCGCTCGCGGTCCTCCAGGACCGCCAGCAGCTCCCGCTCCTCCTGGCCGCGGGCCCGCTCCATGGCCAGCGCGGCCTGGCCGGCGAAGCTGTTCAGTAGCGCGACGTCGTCATCGCCGCCCGCGTGGTCGGCGCGGTGGGCGATCACCAGGACACCGTGCAGGATGTCCGCCGTGGCGAGCGGGGCGAGGACCGCCGGGCCGGCGATCACCGGCCGTGGCCAGGAAGCGGCCTCGGCGAGGTTGCCCAGCAGGTCGTGGCGGCGCTCGATGACCGAGCCGGCGAAGGTGGTCTCGGCGGCCGGCAGCACCGCGCCGACCATCGCCCGGGCGTCCTCGTCCATGCCGTCGACCACCTCGACGGTGAACTGCTCCTCGTCCTCGTCGTAGAGCAGCACCAACGCCAGCTCCGCCTCGGCGACCTCCCGGGCCCGGCGGGCCACCAGGGTCAGCGCGTCGGTGCGCCGCACCTCGCCGAGCAGCACCGAGGTGATCTCGGCGGTGGCGGCCAGCCACCGTTCCCGCCGGTGGGCGAGGGCGTAGAGGCGGGCGTTCTCGATCGCCACGCCGGCCGCGGCGGCCAGCGCCACCACGATCTCCTCGTCGTCCTCGGTGAACTCGGCCGCGCCCTGCTTCTCAGCGAGGTAGAGGTTGCCGAAGACGTGGTCGCGGATGCGGACCGGCACGCCGAGGAAGCTGTGCATCGGCGGGTGGTTCGGCGGGAAGCCGTACGACTTGGCATGCCGGGTGATGTCCGGCATGCGCAGCGGTCGGGGTTCGTCGATGAGCAGGCCCAGCACGCCCCGGCCGTGCGGCAGGTCGCCGATCGTCGCGCGCAGCTCGTCGCCGATGCCGTGGACGATGAAATCGTGCAGCAGCCGGTCGGGGCCGATCACCCCGAGCGCGCCGTACTTCGCGCCGACCAGCTCGCACGCCGCCTGCACGATCCGTTGCAGGGTGCTGCGCAGGTCGAGGTCGGTGCCGATGCCCACCACCGCGTCGAGCAGGGCCCGCAGCCGTTCCCGGCTGGTGACCACCTCACCGACCCGGTCCAGCATCTCCTGCAACAGCTCGTCGAGCCGTACCCGGGACAGCGGGGTCAGCCCGAGCGAGGGAGTGACGTGTTCGTGCCGGGGATTCGGTGCGCTGGCCACCGGGCGATGATATCGCCCGGCGACCGCCGGGAACGACGCGTCAAGCGTGGCCGGCGCGTACCGCGGAGGTGTCGACGATTTCCTCAGTCGCCAACCGCGGGGTGTGCGGTGGTCCCGCGTGTGCCGGGTCCGCGAGCCCCAGCCGCAGCGCCAGGTACGGGTAGCCGAGCCCGGCCAGTATCCGACGTACGGTGAGGCGGGTGCCCTCCACCTCCACCACGCCGCTGAGCGGCACCATCGACACGCCGAGCCGGGTGGCGGCCAGCCAGGCCGCGGAGAGCCCCTCGCCGGCGCGCAGCCAGTTCTCCGGCTCGTCCTCGGTGTCCCAGACAATGCCGTAGACGGCGGCCCGGTCGTGCCCGGAGCTGATCGGCAGGGTGCCGGGCCGGCCGAAGTCCCGGCCCGGCACGGTGGTCTGGGGGGCCTGCTCGGGCAGCACCTCGGGCGGCAGGCCGGTGCCGGTGCCGGCCCGGCTGGTCCAATATTCCAGCTCCTCGCGCAGCTCCGGGTCCTCCGCCGAGACCGCGGCGGCCTGCGCCGCGGCGGCGGCCAGCTCCATCACCTGGTCGCGGTGGAGAATCTGGAGCCGTACGCCCTCCGCGTCGGCCGCCCGGACGATCTCGTCGAGGGCCGGGCCCGGCACCGGCTCCTCGCGCACCGGCCGGCGGTCGGTGCGCCGGACCTGCATGCACTGCACGAGGCGCATCGCGTCCGGGTCCGCCCCGGCGTGCCGGACGTCGGTGAGCCGGGCGAGTAGCTCCGGCTGCTCGGGGTCGGGCAGCCGCCGCACCTGCGCCGTCCAGCCCTCGGCGGCCAGCGCCACGCGCGCGTGGTGCAGCGCCGCGCCGCAGCTCAGCGTGACCAGCCGGTTTTCCGGGTCGGTGGCGGCGAGCCGGGGGTCGCGCACCATCCGCAGTTCCAGCGCGTCGGGAAGGACCTTCCAGCGCCACGGCTGAGTGTTGTGCACCGAGGGGGCGCGACCGGACGTCGCGGCGGCCTTGGCGAGCGCGGTGGTCAGCGCCTGGTCCGTAGCCGGCGTCTCGTGGCTCATCGTCTCGACCTTTCCGTTTCTGCCCATCGTGCCCCACGCCGGTGGCGCCCGAGCGGGGTATGCCGCTTCATCCTCTGCCATCCGGTGGCCGGTCGCAGGGTACGGGAGCCCCGCGCCGCCCGGGCCTTTCGACCCGCTGGAATACCCGCGTTTGCCCTGTTCCCCCTGCCGGACCGCTGAGACGATCCGCACGTGGACGCGGAACCGCGCGAGTGCGTATCCGAGCGGCCGGCGCGGCGGCGCCGGGTGGACTGGCGGCAGTGGGCCCCGCTGACCCTGCTCACGGTGGCCGGGCTGGTCGGCGCCGGGTTGTGGCTCGCCGGGCTGCGCGGCGTGGCCCAGCTGATCTGGGCGGCGGTGACCGTGGTGGCGCTGGTGCCCACCACCTGGGCGACGCTGCGACAGTTGTGGCGCCGGCAGTTCGGGGTGGACGTGATCGCCGTGCTGGCCCTGCTCGGCACGCTGCTGACCAGGGAGTACCTGGCCGGTGCGGTGATCGCGGTGATGGTCGCCACCGGGCAGGCGCTGGAGAACTACGCCGAGCGGCGGGCCAGCCGGGACCTGCGCGCGCTGCTGGAACGCGCCCCGCGCCGGGCCCGCCGGCGTACCGCCGACGGGAGTATCGAGGTGGTGCCGCTGGACCAGGTGTCGGTGGGGGACCGGCTGGTGGTCGGCCCCGGCGACGTGGTGCCGGTGGACGGGACCGTCGAGGAGCCCGCGACGCTGGACGAGTCGGTGGTCACCGGCGAGTCGCGGTTGGTCACCCGCGCCGCGGGCGAGCAGGTGGCCAGCGGGGTGGTCAACGCCGGCGCCGGGTTCGGGCTGCGGGCCCGCAAGAGCGCGGCGGAGAGCACGTACGCCGGGATCGTCCGGCTCGCCGAGGAGGCCACCGCGCGCAAGGCCCCGATGGTCCGCCTCGCCGACCGGTACGCCGCCGCGTTCGTACCGTTCACCCTGGTGGTGGCCGGGGTGGCCTGGGCGCTGTCCGGCCAGTTCCTGCGCGCGGTGGCGGTGCTGGTGGTGGCCACCCCCTGCCCGCTGCTGCTGGCCACCCCGATCGCCATCGTCTCCGGGCTGTCCCGGGTGGCCCGGCGCGGGGTGCTGGTCCGCGACGGCGGGTCGCTGGAGCTGCTCGGCCGCGCCCGTACCCTGCTGATGGACAAGACCGGGACACTCACCGCCGGCCGGCCGCGCGCCGCCGAGACGGTGGTCGCGCCCGGCGGAGACCGGAACGAGGTGCTGCGGCTGGCCGCCTCCGTCGAGCAGCTCTCCCCGCACGTGCTGGCCGCCGCCCTGGTCCGGCAGGCCCGCGAGCAGGGGCTTCGCCTGCAAGAGCCGACGGACGTCACGGAGGAGCCGGGGCGCGGGGTGACCGGCCGGGTGGCAGGCCGCCTGGTCCGGGTGGGCCAGCTCGCCGGCGAGCCCCCCGACTGGGCGCATCGGGTACGCGAGCGCGCGGAGCTGGCGGGCCGGTCCACCGTCTGGGTCAGCGATGACCGTGCCCCGCTCGGCGCGATCCTGCTGGAGGATCCGGTACGCCCCGACGCCCGGCGTACCGTGCGGCGGCTCCGCGAGAGCGGGCTGAACCGCCTGGTCATGGTCACCGGCGATCGGCCGCGTACCGCCCAACAGGTCGCGCAGACCGTCGGCGTGGACGACGTGATCGCCGAGTGCTCGCCGCAGCAGAAGGTCGACCGGGTGAAGGAGGAGTCCGGTCGCGCGGTGACCGTGATGGTCGGTGACGGCGTCAACGACGCGCCGGCGCTGGCCGAGGCGCACGTCGGGGTGGCGATGGGCGCCACCGGGGCGACCGCCTCCGCCGACGTGGCCGACGCGGTGCTCACCGTGGACCGGCTGGACCGGCTCGCCGACGCCGTCGAGATCGCCCGGTACGCCCGCCGCATCGCGGTGCAGAGCGCCACCGTCGGGATGGGCCTGGCCGTCGTGGCGATGGTGGCGGCCGCCGCGGGCGGGCTGCCCCCGGTCGCCGGCGCGTTTCTCCAGGAGGGCATCGACGTGCTCGTCATCGTCAACGCGCTGCGTGCCCTTCGGGGCGGCCTGCGCCGCCAGGACGTCCCGCCGGAAACCCGGGAACTGCTCGACCGGTACGCGGGTGAGCACCACGGTGTACGCGACGTGCTGGACCGGCTGCGCGACACCGCCGACCTGGTGGCGACCCGCCCGGACGCGCCGGAGTGCGTACCGGCGCTGCGGGAGGTGCACCGCCGGCTGGTCGACGAGGTGCTGCCGCACGAGGCGGCCGAGGAACGGCATCTCTATCCGGCTGTCGCGGGGCTGCTCGGCAGCGCCGAGGCGACCTCGACGATGAGCCGGGGGCACGTGGAGATCGGCCGGCTGGTGGACCGGATCGGCGGCCACCTGGCCCAGCACCTGGACGGCCGGCTGCGCCACGACGAGGTACCCGACCTGCTCGCCGCCCTGTACGGCCTGGACGCGGTGCTGCGGCTGCATCTGGCGCAGGAAGAGGAGGACTACTTCTCGTTGAACCCGGAGGAGGGACCGGCCGCCGGCCGGTGAGGTTCAGCGTTCGCGGACCACCGCCACCGGGCACCGCGAGTGGTGGATGAGCTGTTGGCTGACCGAGCCGAGCAGCATGCCCCGCAGCCCGCCCCGGCCCCGGCTGCCGACCACCACCAGCTGCGCCTCGCGGCTCGCCTCGACCAGCAGCGCGGCCGGGTTGCCCGGCGGCACCCGGAGCTCGACCGGCACGTCCGGGAAGGTCTTGCGCCACTGGGCCAGCTCCTGCTCGACCGCCGCCCGTGCCGTGGCGGCGGCCTCCTGCGGGTCGAAGCCGGGCACCCATCGGTCACCGGGCGGCCCCCAGGCCCGCAGCACCCGCACCGGCACGTCCCGCTGGGCCGCCCGCTCGACGGCGAAGCCGAGGGCCCGCAGCGAGGATTCGGAGCCGTCCACGCCGGCCACCACCGGCCCGGAGGTGGCCGCCTGGCCGTCGCGTACCACCACGACGGGGCAGTGGGCGTGGGCGGCCACGGAGACCGCGGTGGAGCCGGCGAGCAGACCACCGAACCCACCGTGCCCCCGGCTGCCGAGCACCAGCATCCCCGCCTCGGCCGAGCGTTCCTGCAGCACCAGGGCGGGCGGGCCGTCGAAGACCTCGCCGTGCACGGTGCGACCGGGCCGGTCGGCGGCGGCCTGCGCCGCCGCCGACCGGACCAGCTCCTCGACCTGCCGGCGGGCGGTGTCGTCCGGCCAGATCCCGGGCGCCACGCCGGGGCCGACCCAGCCGACCACCGTCAGCCACTCGAAGACGTACGCCAGCCGGACCGGGCGGCCCGAGCGGTCCGCCTCGTCCAGCGCCCAGTTCAGGGCCACCGTGGCGTCGGCGGAACCGTCGTAGCCGACCAGGATCTCCTCGGAACTCATCGGTCGCTCAGCAGCCCTTGCTCGGTCTCCCGGATCCACCGCCACTCGACGACCCGGGGGTCGTCCTCGCCGTATTCCCGGGTGTGGTCGCGGCAGGACTGCCGGGCGTCGATCATCTCCTGCCGCAGGTGCGCGGCCCGCGAGGCGAGCCCGGGCACCCGGTCGATGACGTCGATGACCAGATGGAAACGGTCCAGGTCGTTGAGCATCACCATGTCGAACGGCGTGGTGGTGGTGCCCTCCTCCTTGTAGCCGCGCACGTGCAGGTTGCCGTGGTTGGTCCGCCGGTAGCTGAGCCGGTGGATCAGCCACGGGTAGCCGTGGTAGGCGAAGATGATCGGCCGGTCGCGGGTGAAGATGGTGTCGAACTCGTTGTCCGGCAGGCCGTGCGGGTGCTCCGAGGGCGGCTGCAGGCGCATCAGGTCGACGACGTTGACCACCCGGACCTTCAACTCGGGCAGGTGCTGGCGGAGCAGGTCGGCCGCGGCCAGGGTCTCCAGCGTCGGCACGTCGCCGGCGCAGGCCAGCACCACGTCCGGCTCGGTGCCGGCGTCGCTGCTGGCCCAGTCCCAGATGCCCAGACCGCGCCGGCAGTGCTGGATCGCCTCGTCCATGGTCAGCCAGTTCGGTGCCGGCTGCTTCCCAGCCACCACCACGTTGATGTAGTGCCGGCTGCGCAGACAGTGATCCATGGTGGAGAGCAGGGTGTTGGCGTCCGGCGGCAGATAGACCCGGACCACCTCGGCCTTCTTGTTCACCACATGGTCGATGAAGCCCGGGTCCTGGTGCGAGAAGCCGTTGTGGTCCTGCCGCCACACGTGGCTGGACAGCAGGTAGTTCAGCGAGGCCACCGGCTCCCGCCACGGGATGTGCCGGGTCACCTTGAGCCACTTGGCGTGCTGGTTGACCATCGAGTCGACAATGTGGATGAACGCCTCGTAGCTGGTGAAGATGCCGTGCCGGCCGGTCAGCAGGTAGCCCTCCAGCCAGCCCTGGCACAGGTGCTCCGACAGCACCTCCATCACCCGCCCGGTGGGGGAGAGGTGGTCGTCGCCGGGGACCGTGTCGCCGACGAACGCGCGGTCGGTGACCTCGAAGGCGGCGCCGAGCCGGTTGGAGGCGACCTCGTCGGGCCCGAAGAGTCGGAAGGTCTGCGGGTTTCGGCTGATCACATCGCGGACCCAGGGCCCCAGCGCGCCGGCCGCCCCGACGATCGGCTCGCCCGGCCGCTGCACATCCACCGCGTAGTCACGGAAGTCGGGCAGGTCCAGGTCGCGCAGCAGCCGCCCGCCGTTGGCCACCGGGTTGGCGCTCATCCGCCGGTCGCCCCGAGGCGGCAGGGCGGCCAGTTCGGCGACCGGGCCGCCGGTGTCGTCGAAGAGCTCCTCCGGCCGGTAGCCGCGCAGCCAGCGCTCCAGCTCGGCCAGGTGCTCGGGATTGCTTCGCACCTGGTCGATGGGCACCTGGTGGGCCCGGTAGGTGCCCTCGACCTGCTTGCCGTCGACCTGTCCGGGACCGGTCCAGCCCTTCGGCGTACGCAGAATGATCATCGGCCAGCGGGGGCGCTCGACGGGACCGCCGGAGCGGGCCCGGCGCTGGATCGCGGCGATCTCGTCGACCGCCCGGTCCAGGGTCGCGGCGAGGCTCTGGTGCACCCTGGACGGGTCGTCGCCCTCGACGACGTACGGCTGGTAGCCGTAGCCGCGCATCAGCTCGAGCAGTTCCTCGGCGGGGATCCGGGCCAGCACCGTCGGGTTGGCGATCTTGTAACCGTTGAGGTGCAGGATGGGCAGCACCGCCCCGTCCCGGGCCGGGTTGAGAAAGACGTTGGACAGCCAGCTTCCGGACAACGGCCCGGTCTCCGCCTCGCCGTCGCCGATCACGCAGGCGACCAGCAGGTCCGGGTTGTCGAACGCGGCCCCGTACGCGTGGCTGAGCGCGTAGCCCAGCTCGCCGCCCTCGTGGATCGAGCCGGGCACCTCCGGCGCCACATGGCTGGGAATGCCACCGGGGAACGAGAACTGGCGGAACAGCCGGGCCATGCCTGTCCCGTCCCGGCTCACCGAGTGGTATAGCTCGCTGTACGTCCCCTCCAGCCAGGTGTTCGCCACCAGGGCGGGGCCACCGTGGCCGGGGCCGGTGACGAAGATGGCGGACAGGTCCCGGTCGACGATGACCCGGTTGAGGTGCGCGTAGATCAGGTTGAGGCCGGGGCTGGTGCCCCAGTGCCCCAGCAGCCGCGGCTTGACGTGCTCCGGCGTCAGCGGCTCGCGCAGCAGCGGGTTGTCGAGCAGGTAGATCTGCCCGACGGTGAGGTAGTTGGCCGCCCGCCAGTAGGCGTCAAGCCTGCGCAGCTCTTCTTCGGTCAGGGGGCTGTCCATGACCCTGACCCTGCCACGCCCCCGGAGCCGAGTCCACGGACGACGATTACCGGGGCCGGCGAATGGTAGAGCAGCGTCTGGCTGACCGCGCCCAGCATGCCCCGCAGTGGTTCCTCGCCCCGCGCCGCGACCACGGCGAGCTGCGCCGAGCGGGACTGTTCGACGAGGACGTTGCCCGGATCGCCGCGCACCGTGTGACACTCGGCGGCCACCGTGGCGTGCTGGGCGGCGTACCGGGACACCGCCTCGGCGAGCAGGTCGCCGTTGTCGTCCGCTCGTCCGGGCTCGATGACCCGGATCGCGAGCAGCCGAGCCTCACGGCGGTCCGCGCAGTCGAAGGCATAGCCGAGGGCGGTGTCGCCCGCCTCCGAGCCGTCCACGCCGACCAGCACCGGCCCCTGCGGTGGCGGCCCGGCCCGGCCCACCAGCACCGGACAGCCGGCCCGGGCGGCGACCTGCACCGCCGGGGCGTCGGACGGTACGCAGGTCGGGCAGGTGGCCATTCCGCCGTCGCCGAGGGCCACCAGGTACGCCGATTCGGCGGCCCGGAGCAGCGCCTCGACGGCAGAACCCTCGACGATCTCACCCTGCACCGGGACGGCCGGGGCGACCTCCGCGGCCGCCCGCTCGGCGCGTTTCAGCAGCTCCTCCGCGGCGTCGCGCGGCCCGGCCACCGAGGGCTCCTTGAGGGCCGCCGTCCAGTCGAAGGCGTGCAGCAGGTGCAGTGGCCGGTCGTGCGCGGCGGCCTCCCGAGCGGCCACGCGGACCACCTGGAGGTTCTCCTCGGAGCCGCCGACACCGACCACCACCGCGTCGTTGGTGGGCGTGGCCATCCCGCCTCACCTCCCGACCGCGCTCTCCTCACCCACCGTAGTCGGCAGCGTGCCGGCCTCGGGCCGAGACAGTCGAACCGCTACCGCTTGCAAGGAGGGGCCCCTTGTTAACACACGTGTGTTAACAAGGGGCCCCACCGTCCCCCTCAACGGGGGGGGGGGGGGGGGTGGCCCCGGGCCCCCCCCGCGGGGGGGGTGTAGGCGCCC
>NZ_JBEYIX010000049.1:0-44018 GCF_040636055.1 Micromonospora sp. NPDC006766
CCTTCTTCTACTTGTTTTTTCACTCCATTAAATCTAACACCTTCTTCTTGCTTATCCCCCCGCGGGGGGGGGGGGGGGGGGGCCGCGCCCGACCGCGACCTGGCCGAGGCGTGGCAGCTGGCGGCGGAGTTGACCGCGCGGGCACACGACGCCCGGCGCCGGCGGCGAGACTGACCCGCGGTCAGCGCTCGGCCGGCACCGCGTCGGTCGGGGCCGGAACGGTCTCCTGCGGGCTCGGCCCGGCCTGCGCGGGAACGAGCGGCTGTCGCTTCCCGGTGGCCACCGCCGGCGCGCGCCCGGCCCGCCAGGCCGCCCACCCGCGCTCGGCCAGGTTGACGGCCAGGAAGGTCAGCCCGACGTACACCCAGCCGACCAGCACGTCGATCACATAGTGCTCGCCGCTGTAGACCAGGGTGAAGGTCATCGCCAGCGGGTACGCCAGCAGCAGCGGCCACCAGCGCTTCCGGACCGAAGGCAGGAAGAAGAGCACCACGAAGAGGGCCCACGCGGTGTGCAGCGAGGGCATCGCGGCCACCGGATTGGAGGCGATCTGCCCGGCGTTGAGCACGTTGCCCGCGCCGTGCATGCCCATTTCCTTCCAACCCCGCGTGGAGATCCGGGCAACCTCGGTGAGCAGGCCGTTCTGCCCGGCCCACCACGGCGGCGCGGCCGGATAGGCGAAGTAGGTGGCCAGCCCGGCCGCGCAGAGGAAGCCCCAGCGCCGCATGTACGCCGCCCAACGGGAGCGGTTACGCATCCAGAGCACCGCCGCGGCGGCGAACGTCGCCACGAAATGCGAGAAGTAGACCCAGCTCACCAGCACGTCCCACCAGTGCACCTCGGGCCGGTAGAGGTGCTGCTGCAGCCAGACCGTGGGCACCTCGCCGCCGGTGGCCCAGCCGAGCAGGAACCGGTCGACGACGATCATCTCCATGGCGTGCGGCGTCGCGCCCCTGGCGGCGAACCCCCGGGAGATGGTGTAGACGGCCAGCAGCACCACCACCGGGGCCCAGTCCCGGGCGAACCGCAGGTGGCTGCGCCACGGCCGGGCGGAGTGCCAGGCGATGGTGGCCGCCCAGATCCAGACGAAGGCGTACACCGGGTCGGTCGGCAGGCCGATGACGAGCCAGGCGGCCACGAAGGCGACCCCCCAGATCGTCATCGCCACCACCCGACGGCGTCCGCCGTCGGGTGAGGAAGGGGCACCGGTCCGGGCGGGGGGCTTGGGGTCAATCTCGACGGCCATCGGGTCAAGGTTAACGGCGGGCGAAGCGGCCTTCGCCAGTGGCCACCGCCCCCGGGACGCATCGATTGACGCCGACCACCCGCCGGGGTGCCCGCGGGCCGCCAGACCGGGCGGTCCGGGCCCGGCTCGTCTAGGCTCGTGACATGCAGGAGCAGCCGGAACCGCCCTTCGCGGCGGGCCTGACCGCCCGGGTCGAGCTGACCGTCACCGACGCCGACACCGCGCAGGCGGTGGGCTCCGGTGACGTGCCGGTGCTCGGCACGCCCCGGGTGCTCGCCCTGGCCGAGGCGGCGACCGTGGCGGCCACCGCGATCCGGATGCCAACCGGGTCGACGACCGTCGGCGTCCGGGTCGAGTTGGAGCATCGGGCCGCCACGCCGATCGGGCGGACGGTCGTCGCCGCGGCCCGGCTCGCCAAGGTCGACGGCCGACGGCTGCTGTTCGAGGTGACCGTCACCGACGGCGACGAGATCGTCGCCGAAGGGCGGGTCGAGCGCGTGCTGGTCGAGCGGCAGCGCTTCGTCGAGCGGGCGTCACGGGTCCCATGAGCGCCCGGTTCGTCGAGATCGCCGACCGCGTCCACGTGCTGCGCGAGCCGCTGCTTCACGTCAACGTAACCCTGGTGGTGGGCGACGGCGCCGCCCTGTTGGTGGACACTCTCTCCACCGCCGGGCAGGCCCGGGAGCTGGCCGAGGCCGCCCGGACGGTCACCCCGCACCCGTGGACCATCGTCAACACCCACCACCACTTCGACCACTGCTTCGGCAATGCCACCCTGGCCGCCGACCCGCCCCGGCCGGTATACGCCCACCAGCTGGCCGCCGCCGCGCTCCGCGACCGCCCCGACGAGCTGCGCCGGGCGGCGTACGAGGAGATGCGCGACGAGCAGCCGGCGCTGGCCGCCGAGCTGGCCGGGACGGAGTTGCTGGCCCCGACCCACCCGGTACGCGCCGAGGCCGTCCTCGACATCGGCGGCCGGCGGGTGGTGCTGCGCCATCCCGGGCACGGGCACACCGACGCCGACCTCGTGGTGCACGTGCCGGACGCGGACGTGCTGGTCGCCGGTGACCTGGTGGAGCAGAGCGGGCCGCCGGCGTTCGAGGAGTCGTACCCGATCCAGTGGCCGGACGCGGTGGCCGAGCTGCTGCGCCTCGTCACGCCCGCGACGGTGGTGGTGCCGGGACACGGCACACCCGTCGACGCGGAGTTCGTCCGGGCGCAGCACGCCCAACTGGCCCAGCAGGCCTGGCTGATCCGGGCCGGCCACACCGGCAGCGCACCCCCGGAGCGAGTAGCCGCCGAGTCCCCCTTCGGCGCCCGCCCCGGCCTAACCGCCGCCCGCCGCGGCTACGCCGAACTGAACGGCCCCCCCTAACTCGGAAGTAGACCTACTTCCTCCCGATTAGGGCCGCTTCGCGTAGCGGGGTGGCCAGGACCCCCCCGATCCCCCCCGATCCCCCCAAGCCCCCGAGCGCCCGTCGATCATGGACTTGTGGTTCCCAGCTTGTCCGGAATCACCTCGTTCGCGCACCACCACAACTCCATGATCGGCGGAGGGGTGGGGTGGGGGTGGGGGTGGGGGTCAGGTGGGGAAGCGGGCGGTTACGGCGGGGCGGGTGGGCATTGAGGTGGCGCCGCCGGGAGACTCGCAGACCAGGGCGGCGACGCGCAGGGCGAAGGCGACCCGGTCCTGCCAGCCGACCGGATCCACCGGCTCGCCGGCGGCGAGCAGCTCGGCGATGAGCGCGCCCATCACCGAGTCCCCGGCACCGGTGGCGTCCACCGCGCCGACCTTCGGGGCGGGCACGCGTACCACGTCGTCGGCGGCGGCGACCAGGGCGCCGTCCGCGCCGAGGGTGACCACCACGGTCCCGGCACCCAACTCCCGCAGGTACGCGGCGACCCCCTCCACCGGCTCGCGGGGATAGAGCACGGCCGCGTCGGCGGCGCTCAGCTTCACCAGGTGAGCACTCGCGGCGAACTCCGCGACCACCTCGCGCAGCGCGGCCAGCGCGCCGGATCCGTCCAACAGCCGGGTACGGACGTTCGGGTCGAACACTCGCAGCGCCCCGGCGATCGACCAGGCCCGCCGGGCAGCGGCCAGCACCGGCGGGTGCAGCAGCACGATCGAGCCGCAGTAGAGCACCTGCGCGCCCTCGATCAGGGGCACGCTCAGGTCGTCGACGGTGAGCAGGGCGTACGACCGGGGCTCGCCGTAGAAGCGGAAATCCGGTTCGGGGCCGGTGAAGGTGGCCACCGCCAACGCGGTCGGGGCCGGCACGGTGACCGTCCCGGCCAGCCCGACGCCCGCCTCCGCCAGGAAGGCCCGGATCCGCTCCGCGAGCGCGTCGTCGCCGAGCGACCCGACGAACTCGACATCGCCGCCGAGCCGGGCCACCGCCACGGCCACGTTGAGCGGCCCCCCGCCGATCGCCTGCCGGTAGACGAGTTGCCCGTCGCACTCAGCGTCGAGCAGGTCGACCAGCGCCTCGCCGAGCACCACCGCGTACCCCATCCTGATTCCTTCCGTCCGTGTACCTCCGATCCTGACGCATCGCGACGGCTCGGCGTGCGGGGACGGCGCCGGCACCATGCCACGAGGCCAATGTCATCGACGGGCAGCTATTGCGTGCGCTCGGCGCGACGTGATGGGATGGTGGTTGCCGAAAGTGGCGCGGGGGCTGCCGCGCCACCGGCTGCCGGGTCGAGCCGACGCGAGGGCACACCGGTCCGTGGGCACGGACCGCCGATGGTGCGCGCCCAGCCGGCCCCGGCCGCACTCCGACCGCCGGGCGTGGCACCGCGATCGTCGCAACCGCTCGTCGCAGCGGGGCAGGGCCGATGCGGTCGCGCCCCGCGAGTCAGGAGAACCTCGTGCACCGATCCCGCATGGCCGCGCTACTCACCGCGGTCGCCACTCTGACCCTCACCGGGGCCTTCGCCCTGGCCACCACCTCCGGCCCGGCCGCCGCGCATGGCGCGGCGATGACGCCGGGCGCCCGGACCTACCTGTGCTGGAAGGACGGTCTCACCCAGACCGGTGAGATCAAGCCCAACAATCCCGCCTGCGCGGCGGCGGTCGCGCAGAGCGGAGCGAACTCGCTCTACAACTGGTTCAGCGTGCTGCGCTCCGACGCCAACGGCCGGACCGCCGGCTTCATCCCCGACGGCCAGCTGTGCAGCGGCGGCAACACGAGCTTCAGCGGGTACAACCTGGCCCGCAACGACTGGCCGGTCACCCACCTGACCGCCGGGCGCACGATGCAGTTCAACTACAGCAACTGGGCCCACCACCCGGGCACGTTCTACTTCTACGTCACCAAGAACACCTGGAGCCCG
Source organism: Micromonospora sp. NPDC006766 (assembly GCF_040636055.1). NCBI lineage: Bacteria > Bacillati > Actinomycetota > Actinomycetes > Micromonosporales > Micromonosporaceae > Micromonospora > Micromonospora sp. NPDC006766. The sequence goes on from NZ_JBEYIX010000049.1 coordinate 4,586, forward strand.
ACCCGGGCGCTGGCCTGGAGCGACCTGGAGGACCAGCCGTTCCTGACCGTGACCAACCCGCCGTCGATCGGTGGGCCGGGCACCAACGACGGTCACTACTACTTCAACGGCACCCTGCCGGCGAACAAGAGCGGCCGGCACATCATCTACTCCCGCTGGGTCCGCTCGGACAGCCAGGAGAACTTCTTCGGCTGCTCGGACGTGACCTTCGACGGCGGCAACGGCGAGGTGACCGGGATCGGTTCGGGCGGCACCACGCCCCCAACCACCACGCCCCCGACCACCCCGCCCACCACGCCCCCGATCTCGCCGTCCAGCACGCCCACGACCAAGCCGCCGACGACGCCCCCGAGCAGCGGCGACTGCATGGCGGTCCTGTCGGTGACCGGCGCCTGGCAGGGTGGTTTCCAGGGCGAGGTGCTGATCATGAACCACAGTTCCCGGACGTGGGGCAGTTGGACGGCGAAGTGGACCTGGCCCAGTGGTCAGACGCTCACCCAGGTGTGGAACGGCAAGGCGACCACGAGCGGGTCGTCGGTGACCGTCACCAACGAGTCCTACAACGGCACCATCGCGCCGAACGGCACCACCACGTTCGGCTTCCTGGCCAACGTCCCCGGCACCAACAACCTGCCGACGGTCACCTGCACCGGCCAGTGATCCACGACAGGTGTTAAAAGGGGGCCCCCTGTACAACGCCAGGCGTTAACAGGGGGCCCCTCCTTCACCGCTCAGCGGACCATGCTGCCGACCACCGGCTTGGTGAGCAGGGCGGACTGGTTGCGCTGGATGCCCGGGTCGAGAGTCTTCGCCACGAAGATGGCGTGCCAGATGCAGAAGATCAGCACGGTCCACACCTTGCGGGAGTGGTCCGCCTCCTCCCGCTTGTGCTCGTCCAGCAGCCGCATCGCGTACGAGAGGTCGATCAGGTCACCGGCGCCGGAGGTGGCCAGCACGTGCCGGGCCCACTCGTACATCTCGCCGCGAAGCCAGACCCGGGTCGGGGTGGGGAAGCCGAGCTTCTTGCGGTTGACGATGGCCGGTGGCACGACGCCCTGCAGCGCCTGGCGCATGGCGTACTTGGTGGCCTCGGAACGGGGCGGCAGCTTCAGGTCGACCGGGATCCCGGCCGCCACGTTGAAGACCTCGCGGTCCAGGAACGGCACCCGCACCTCCAGCGAGTGCGCCATCGAGATCCGGTCGGCCTTGACCAGGATGTCGCCACGCAGCCAGGTGTACAGGTCGACGTACTGCATCTTGGTGACGTCGTCCAACTCGGTGCACTCGGCGTAGATCGGCGCGGTGACGTCGGTGTAGCGGACCGAGGGGTCGTAGCGGCGCAGCAGGTGCTGCTTCTCCTCCTCGGTGAACATCCGCGCGTTGCCGTAGTAGCGCTCCTCGATCGGGGTGGTGCCGCGCTCCAGGAAGCTCTTGCCCTTGACACCCTGCGGGATGGCCTTGGAGACCGCCCGCAGGCCCTTCTGCACCCCGCCCGGCAGGCCGTTGACCGTGCTGAGCGACAGCGGCTCACGGTAGATCGTGTAGCCGCCGAAGAACTCGTCCGCGCCCTCGCCGGAGAGCACCACGGTGACGTGCTCGGCGGCCTTCTTCGCGACGAAGTAGAGCGGCACGAGAGCCGGGTCGGCGACCGGGTCGTCGAGGTGCCAGACGATTCTGGGCAGCGCCTCCATCATGTCCTGCGGCCCGATCTTGGTCGGGATGGTGGTCACGTCGAGGTGCCGGGCGGAGTCCTGGGCGACGTCGATCTCGGAGTAGCCGGGCACGTCGTAGCCGACGGTGAAGGTGAGGATGTTCGGGTTGAACTCCCGGGCCAGGGCGACCACCGCAGTGGAGTCGATGCCGCTGGACAGGAAAGAGCCGACCGGCACGTCCGAGCGCATGTGCATCCGGACGCTCTCGCGCAGCGTCTCGCGGATCTCGTGGTAGAGCCTCTGCTCGTCGGTCACCGGTGCCGGCCGGAACACCGGCCGGTACCACCGGCGCACCTCGATCCGGCCGTCCGGGGTCCAGGTCAGGTATTCCCCCGACCCGATCCGGCTGATCCCCTTGTGCAGGGTGCCCGGCTCCGGAACGTACTGCAGGGTCAGGTAGTGGCTCAGGTTGGCGGTGTCGATGCCGGCGTCGCCCTGGTAGGCCGACTGCGCGAACGGCAGCAACGCCTTCTTCTCTGAGGCGAGGTAGAGGCCGTCGTGCGTCTGGAGGTAGTGCAGGGGCTTGATGCCGAAGTAGTCCCGGGCGCCGAAGGCCCGCCGCTCCTGCCGGTCCCAGATCACGAAGGCGAACATGCCCCGCAGCTTGGTGAGCACCTGCTCACCCCAGTAGTGATATCCGGCGACAATCACCTCGCCGTCGCCGTTCGTGGCGAACTGGGCGCCGAAGTCCCGGATCAGCTCGTCCCGCAGCTCGATGTAGTTGTAGATCTCGCCGTTGAAGGTGAGCAGGTAGCGGCCGTTCGCGTAGGGCAGCGGCTCGTGGCTGAGCGCCACGTCGATGATCGCCAGCCGCTTGTGGGCGAACACCCCGTCCGCGTACTGCCCGGTGGCGTCGCCGACCACCTCGACCCCGGTCTCGTCCGGGCCTCGGTGGTGCAGGCACTCCAGTGCGTTGGCGATGTGGTCGCGGTGGGCGGCGGCGTCACCGCGCGCGCTGAAAAAGGCCAGGAGTCCGCACATGGTCGTCATCTTTCCACGCGGTCGGAGCGGCCGTCGCGGCACCGCAGGCTCTCTCTGCTGACGTGAACGCGATACCGTCTGGACCAGCGACGAGGCTCAGGGAGGGCGGATCATGGCCGAGGAGCGGACCCAGCAGGGCGTGCCGGCGGACGGCACCGAATCGCACGACCCGGACTTTCCGGAGGCGTTCCTGACGTTCATGCGGCAGGGCTGGCGGGACACCGAACTGCCGGTCGGCCCCCGCCCCGAGGTGCCCAACCACGCCAAGCGGCGGGCCGCGCTCACCGCCGCGTTCCCCGGGGAGACGCTGGTCATCCCGACCGGCAACGAGAAGGTACGCGCCAACGACACCGATCACCCGTTCCGGGCCGGCAGCGACTTCGCGTACCTGACCGGCGACCTCGAGCCGGACAGCGTGCTGGTGCTGCGCCCGAACGGCGACGCCACGCTGTACATGCGGCCCCGGTCGTCTCGGGAGACCGACGACTTCTTCCGCAGCCGCAACGGCGAGCTGTGGGTGGGCCGGCGGCCGACCCTGCGCGAGAGGTCGGTCGAGCTGGGTCTGCCCACCGCCGACCTGACCGAGCTGGACGCGGCCCTGGCCGACCTGGCGCCGGGGCGTACCCGCGTGCTGCGCGGCTTCGACGCCGGGGTGGACGCGGCGGTGCGGCCGTACGACGGCGCCCGGGTCGACGGGCAGCCGGGCCGGGACCGAGAGCTGGCGATCGCCATCTCGGAGCTGAAGCTGGTCAAGGACGAGTGGGAGATCGCGCAGCTGCGGGAGGCGTGCGACGCCACCGTCCGGGGCTTCGAGGACGTGGCCCGGGCGCTCCCAGCCGACCGGGGCGTCTCGGAGCGCCTGCTGGAGGGGATCTTCGCACTGCGCGCCCGGCACGACGGCAACGACGTCGGGTACGGCTCGATCGTCGGCGCCGGCGAGCACGCCACGATCCTGCACTGGGTGCACAACCACGGCGCCACCCGCCCGGGCGAGCTGCTGCTGATGGACATGGGCGTGGAGAACCGCAACCTCTACACCGCGGACGTCACCCGGGTGCTGCCGGTCAACGGCCGGTTCACCTCCCTGCAGCGGCAGGTATACGACGCCGTCTACGCCGCCCAGCAGGCCGGCATCGACGTGATCAAGCCGGGGGTGGCGTTCCGGGACGTGCATCTGGCCGCCATGCGGGTCCTCGCCGAGGCGCTCAAGGACCTCGGCCTGTTGCCGGTCAGCGTGGACGAGGCCATGGATCCCTCCTCGACCATCTACCGTCGCTGGACGCTGCACGGTACCAGCCACATGCTCGGCATCGACGTACACGACTGCGCCAACGCTCGCAAGGAGACGTACCGGGACGGTCCGCTCGGCGAGGGCTACGTGCTCACCGTCGAGCCGGGGCTGTACTTCCAGCCGGAGGACGAGCTGGTTCCGGAGGAGCTGCGCGGCGTCGGCGTCCGGATCGAGGATGACATCCTGGTCACCGCCGACGGGCCGGTGAACCTCTCGGCCGGGCTGCCGCGCCGCTCGGACGAGGTGGAGACCTGGCTGGCCGAGCAGCGCGAGGCCGGTCCGCGGCTGCCGGGCTGATCCCGGCCGGACAACCCCGAGGGCGGGCCCCACCGCCGGCTTCCGCGACGTTTCCGTCGTTGTGACGCCGGTGGTGGGGCCCGCCGCTGTTTGCGCTGCTCGGCGCCCGTCGTCACCGGCACGGGGCAAAGGTCGCCCACCGCCTGACCTGAGGCAAATGTGGGGTTTTCTCGGATACGTCCGCCTCGTGAGGATCCTTCTCATACGGTGTTGTTCAGAGGCTACAACCGGTTTGTAGCTGGTCGCCCCGCCTGGGGCGGTGCGACCCCTCTGGGTAAACCGAAAGGGCGGAAGGCTCTGATGTCCAACGACGTAACGACTTCCGACGGCGGGGCCCCGATGACCCCGCCGACGAACAGGCGGCGGGCGCTCTGGGTCGCCACCGGCGTGGCCGGTCTGACCGGCGTCGTCGGTCTGGCGGCGCTGGGTGGCCTCGCCGCTCGACACGACAAGTCCGACGACGCACAGCGCGTCGCGGAGAATCACGCGGCCGCGCCGCAGAATGCGAGCGACGCGCGCAAGGACGGCGACCACGGTGAGCGGAATCGGGCGGATGAGCGTGGCCGGGATGGCAAGGAACGGGAGGAGCGCGGCCGTAAGGAAGGCCGTAAGGAAGAGCGGGACGAGTTCGGTCGGGTGCGGGAGGTGCCGTGTAAGAACGAGAAGCTGGTCGAGGCCATCGACCTGGCCAACCGGGACCGCGGCGGCACGTTGAAGCTGGCTCCGCACTGCACCTACGAGCTGGCCTTCGCCGACCGGAAGAACGGCACGGCCCTGCCGACAATCCGGCAGGAAATCGTGATCAAGGGCAACGACGCCACGATCAAGCGGCGCTCCGAGGCCGACTTCCGGCTGTTCCGGGTCGCCGACGGCGGGGACCTGATCCTGAAGGACCTCACCATCAAGGACGGCAACGCCGCCGAGTTCAAGTACGGCGAGGCACCGAAGCCGCCGATGCTCGGCGCGCCGGACGGCCTCGGCGGCTCAGACGGCCTCGGCGCGCCGGACGGCCAGGTCCCCTCGTTCCCACAGCAGAACAAGACCGAAGGCGACGCCGACGGCGGCGCCCTGCTGGTCGAGCGCGGCGGCAGCGCCCACCTGGACAAGGTGAACCTGCTCGGCAACAACGCCGAGGGCAACGGCGGCGCCATCGCCAACTTCGGCCGCGTCGAACTGGAAAACAGCACGGTCGAGAACAACCACGCCCGACGCAACGGCGGCGGCATCTTCAACGTCGGCATCCTCACCGTCAAGGACTCCTGCATCACCAACAACACCGCCGGCGAGAACGGCGGCGGCATCGCCAACGGCGAAGGCAAGGAAGTCAAGGAACACAAGGACGGCAAGGACGGCAAGGACGGCTCGACCACCTGGCTGGAAGGCCGCGACAGGGCCGGCAGCGTGGAGATCTTCAAGACCTCCATCGAGAACAACCGGGCCGGCGACAACGGCGGCGGCGTGTTCAGCTCCGGCGGATTCGTCAAGATCGTCCTGTCCACCATCAAGCAGAACACCGCCTGCAAGAACGGCGGCGGCATCTACGCCCGCAACACCAACCTCGACCTCGACAAGGTCACCGTCGAGAAGAACCACGCCGACCGCGACGGCGGCGGCATCTACAACACCGGCGGCGAAAAGAAGAAGGAAGGCCCCATGTCCATGCCCGGCAAGGACCGGGACAACGAGCCACGGGCCACCGCCACCATCAACGAAAGCTCCATCCTCGACAACAGCGCCGGACGCTTCGGCGGCGGCATCTTCAACGGCGAACCCAACGCCTACATCACCGAAGGCTTCCTCGAAGACTTCGAAGGCAAGGACGGCCGGGACGACAACGCCACCCTCACCATCCGCTGCACCGACATCAAGGGCAACACCGCCCTCAACGGCGGCGGCATCTTCAACAACGAAGGCCGAGTCGACCTGACCAACACCCGCATCAGCAAGAACACCGCCACCGACGCCACCAAGACCCGCCGCGTCGCCGGCGGCATCCTCAACAACCACGGCACAGTCCGCTTCGACGAAACCACCACCATCAGCGACAACGACCCCACCAACTGCGCCGGCACCGTCAAGCAGTGCTTCAACTGAACCACCACATAACCGTGGGAGTCCCTTTCCGCCACACGTCGGCGGAAAGGGACTCCCCACAACTCACGTCGCCGCCCGTTCGTCGCGGTCGTCCCGGGTGCGCGCCACCGGAACGGTCGCCCCGCTTTCCGCCCTGCACGGCACTCTTCACCCTCGTGGCACCGCTCATGCATCGCGGCCCGCCGTGCCGCCGACCGCACCACCCGCCCCCAATGCGGGGATTTTTCGCATAAGGCCGCCAAGCGAAGAAGATTCTCATACGGTGGTCTTCAGCAGCTACAACCGATTTGTAGCGAAGGCCGCCTCGCCGTGGCGAAGCGACCTTGTCGGGTACAAGGAGAGGGCAGAGAGCTCCGATGTCCAACTACCTTCGCAATAACGATGACGCCCGCCGTGAGACGACCTCCCCGATCCGGCGTCGCCGGGTGTGGCTCGCCACCGGCGTCGTGGGCCTGACGGGAGCGGTCAGCCTCGCGGGTGTGGCCTACGCGACCACCGGGGCCATCGGCCCCCACCGGCTCGCCGACGTGAAGTGGTCGACCGCGCAACAGCTCACCAAGGACGGCGACCACGGTGAGCGGAATCGGGCGGATGAGCGTGGCCGGGATGGCAAGGAACGGGAGGAGCGCGGCCGTAAGGAAGGCCGTAAGGAAGAGCGGGACGAGTTCGGTCGGGTGCGGGAGGTGCCGTGTAAGAACGAGAAGCTGGTCGAGGCCATCGACCTGGCCAACCGGGACCGCGGCGGCACGTTGAAGCTGGCTCCGCACTGCACCTACGAGCTGGCCTTCGCCGACCGGAAGAACGGCACGGCCCTGCCGACAATCCGGCAGGAAATCGTGATCAAGCGCAACGACGCCACGATCAAGCGGCGCTCCGAGGCCGACTTCCGGCTGTTCCGGGTCGCCGACGGCGGGGACCTGATCCTGAAGGACCTCACCATCAAGGACGGCAACGCCGCCGAGTTCAAGTACGGCGAGGCACCGAAGCCGCCGATGCTCGGCGCGCCGGACGGCCTCGGCGGCTCAGACGGCCTCGGCGCGCCGGACGGCCAGGTCCCCTCGTTCCCACAGCAGAACAAGACCGAAGGCGACGCCGACGGCGGCGCCCTGCTGGTCGAGCGCGGCGGCAGCGCCCACCTGGACAAGGTGAACCTGCTCGGCAACAACGCCGAGGGCAACGGCGGCGCCATCGCCAACTTCGGCCGCGTCGAACTGGAAAACAGCACGGTCGAGAACAACCACGCCCGACGCAACGGCGGCGGCATCTTCAACGTCGGCATCCTCACCGTCAAGGACTCCTGCATCACCAACAACACCGCCGGCGAGAACGGCGGCGGCATCGCCAACGGCGAAGGCAAGGAAGTCAAGGAACACAAGGACGGCAAGGACGGCAAGGACGGCTCGACCACCTGGCTGGAAGGCCGCGACAGGGCCGGCAGCGTGGAGATCTTCAAGACCTCCATCGAGAACAACCGGGCCGGCGACAACGGCGGCGGCGTGTTCAGCTCCGGCGGATTCGTCAAGATCGTCCTGTCCACCATCAAGCAGAACACCGCCTGCAAGAACGGCGGCGGCATCTACGCCCGCAACACCAACCTCGACCTCGACAAGGTCACCGTCGAGAAGAACCACGCCGACCGCGACGGCGGCGGCATCTACAACACCGGCGGCGAAAAGAAGAAGGAAGGCCCCATGTCCATGCCCGGCAAGGACCGGGACAACGAGCCACGGGCCACCGCCACCATCAACGAAAGCTCCATCCTCGACAACAGCGCCGGACGCTTCGGCGGCGGCATCTTCAACGGCGAACCCAACGCCTACATCACCGAAGGCTTCCTCGAAGACTTCGAAGGCAAGGACGGCCGGGACGACAACGCCACCCTCACCATCCGCTGCACCGACATCAAGGGCAACACCGCCCTCAACGGCGGCGGCATCTTCAACAACGAAGGCCGAGTCGACCTGACCAACACCCGCATCAGCAAGAACACCGCCACCGACGCCACCAAGACCCGCCGCGTCGCCGGCGGCATCCTCAACAACCACGGCACAGTCCGCTTCGACGAAACCACCACCATCAGCGACAACGACCCCACCAACTGCGCCGGCACCGTCAAGCAGTGCTTCAACTGACCTAGGGTCAGCGGCACGGATCCGCGCAGCATCCGGCCCCCTGCCACATGCGTGGCAGGGGGCCGGATCGTCGTCGGGTCAGCTCTGCACGTAGACCGCGACGCTGCGCGCCGGCACCGTGAACGTGCCGGTCGCGCTGTCGAACGACGCCGTCCGCAGCACCGGATCGGCCGAGTTCCTCAGCACCGGGTGCAGTGCCACGTTCGCCCCGCGCAGGCCGGTCACCGTCTGCGTCGCCGCCTCCGGCGTGGCGTTGAAGACCACCGTGACCGACTTCCACGAGCCGCCCAGGCCACGGGCGTCGAGGGTCATGGTGAGCACGCCCGGGGTCTCCCGCTCACCCGAGAGCGGGAAGGCGACCCGCTGCTGCACCTGGTCCGCGGTGGTCAGCCCGAAGACCGGCGACGACCGCCGGATCGTCAACAGCTCCGCGTACCGGGCGTCGGTCAGGTTGATCGCCGCGCAGTCCGGCACCAGCCTCGGGTCGGCCAGTAGCGGCCTCGCGTACGACCACTTGCTCTGGTTGTCCGCCGCCGGTGGGAGTCCGGCGCCGAAACCGTTGCCCTGGGCGCAGTCCCACCGGATCTGATTGAACCAGTCGCCGGAGTTGTACGAGTTACGGTCCAGCGACTTGGACCGCAGGCGCTCCGAGCCGGCCGTCACGAAACCGGTCCCCTGCCCCATCACCACGGTGCTCAGGGCGAGGACCTGCATCCGGGCCCGGTCCGGCGCCGAGGTCCCCTGCGGCAGCTTGTACGCCAGCGCGTCGTACAGGATCTCGTTGTCGTGCGCGTCGACGTACGTGACCGCCTCGCCCGGCGCGGCGGTGTAGCCGGCCGGCGAGCCGTTGTAGTCGACCTGGGCGCCGGTGACCTGCCGGCCGGACGAGTCGGTGAACCGGTAGCCGCGCAGGTTGCCGGCGAGACCCACCTTGATCAGGTCCTGCTGGTGCAGCAGCCGGGCCTTCTGCTGCGCCGCCGACCCGTTGACCGGGTCGCCGTTCGGGTCGCTCCACAGTCCGGACGCGAAGCCCTGGACCCGCGGGTTGTCGTCGAACGGGCCGCCGCCGCGCACCGCGTCGCGGAGCCGGTCGTTGAACGTGCCAATCCCGGTACCCGCCATGTTGGGCTGGGTGGCCTGCACGAAGCGGGCGTCGCCCGCGACCTCGCCGAAGTCCCAGCCCTCGCCGTAGAGCAGGATCTTCTTCCCGTCGACGCCGTCGCGCGCCAGGGTGAGCTTGTCCAGCGCGGCGCGTACGGCCAGGATGTTCGCCTTCGGGTGGTGGCCCATCAGGTCGAACCGGAAGCCGTCGACCTTGTACTGCCGGGCCCAGGTGACCATGGAGTCCACCACCAGCTTGCCCATCATGGCGTGCTCTGGGGCGGTGTTGGCGCAACAGGTCGAGTTGGCGATCGTGCCATCGTCCAGCAGCCGCTGGTAGTAGCCCGGCACCACCTGGTCGAGCACCGACTTCGGGTCGGTGCCCGCCGCCGAGGTGTGGTTGTAGACGACGTCCAGCACCACGCGCAGGCCGGCCTGGTTGATGCCGGCGACCATCTGCCGGAACTCGGTGGTCCGCTGCGCCCCGGCCGGGTCGACGGCATAGCCGCCCTCCGGCACGGTGTAGTGCAGCGGGTCGTACCCCCAGTTGTAGCCGTCGGCGTCGGCCACGGCCGCGACGCACTTCTGCTGCTCGTCGGAGTCCGGCGGCAGCGCGGCCAGGTCGCAGGCGGGTTGCCGCTGGTCGGCCCGCCGCTCGGGGATGGTGGCGAAGTCGAACACCGGCAGCAGGTGCAGGTAGTTGACCCCCGCGTCGCCGAGCGCCGTGAGGTGCTTCATGCCCGCGGTGTTCGGGTCGGTGAAGGCGAGGTAGGTGCCCCGCCGCTGCGCCGGCACGGTGGTGTCGGCGATGGAGAAGTCGCGCACCGACAGCTCCTGGATCTGTGCCTGCGACGACGGCGCCGCCGCCGGTTTGCGCAGCTTGGCCCAGCTGGTCGGGGCGAGGGCCGGTTCGTCCAGGTCGACGATCTGGCTGTGCGTCGAGTCCGGGGCGAGGGCCACCGAGTACGGGTCGGTCACCGACGCGGTGACCAGCTGCTGCGCCGCCGGCTGCCACGCCTCGACCCGGTACCGGTAGTACTTCCCGGTCCAGGTCTTGGTGCCGCGCACCGACCAGACGCCGGTGGTGTCGTCGCGGCTCATCGACACCGTCGTCGGCTGGGCCGTCGGCGAGTCGAAGAGCTGCAGCGACACAGTGCGGGCGGTCGGCGCCCAGACGGCCAGGGTCGGCACCTTGCCGGTGAACGTCGGGCCGAGCACCGCCTTGGTGGCGGCCCGGTAGACGTCGTCGAGCACGCCCGGGATCTGCACCCCGGTCGCGCCGAGCAGGTGCCCCTCCGCGTCGCGCTCGATCACCACGAGCTGCCCGCGCAGCGCCGCCGGCACCTTGGCCAGGTCGGCCCGGTCGAGCGTGAAGGCCTGGTAATCCCACAGGTGCGGCCAGGCCGCGCGCTGGGCCTCGGTGAGCCCGTTGCGCTCCGCCCGCAACGGCAGCGTCGTGTACGTCCCGGACAGCTCGCCGTCGGCGATGCGCAGCCCGCCGGCCGGGGCGGCGAGCAGGTCGTACCGCTTGCCGTCGGTCGGCCCGGTCCGCCAGGCCACGGTGGACCGGTCGATCCACTGCGCCTTCTGCTTGGTGATGTCGAGGTCCTTGGCGGTGCCCGACGAGGTCGGCGGGAGCAGTCGACCCTTGGCCCCGGCCAGCAGCCACACCTCCCGCCCCGCGGCGGCGACGTCCAGCCGCTGATCCTCCGGCTGATCCTTCTCGTCGCCGCGGTGCACGATGTAGCTCAGCCCGGTGGCCCCGGCGGCCAGGGGCACCCGGAACACCGCGCCGAAGGCGTCGACACGTTCCGGCTTGAGCGGGCTGCCCCAGTCGGTCGGGGTGGCGGCGCCGTCCCACAGGTGCAGGCCCCAACCGTCGTAATTGTTGTCGGCCCGCCGCCAGTGGATGAGCGCGGTGTTCTCGTCGACGGGTGGGTCGGGCTCGCCGGTGGCGGCCTGCCGGGTCGGGTAGAGCGTCGGGTCGCCCTGCTTGACCCAGACCTCGCCGGTCTGCGTCACGTCGACGGCCCGATCCTGGTCGACGTCCTTGGTGCCGTTCCGGTCGACCACGAGAAACCCGACCGACTTGGCGCCCGGATTCAGCTTGACCCAGGCGAACCGGCCGAAGGAGTCCTCACCGGCGAACGGCTGCCCGTTGGGCCAGTCGGTCTGGTACGCCGGGTCGATGTCGCCCCAGGTGTAGAGGCCCCAGTCGGCGTACCCGCCGGCTGGGCGCTGGTAGTGCACCACCACCCAGTCCCGGGAGGCGCTCTGTGCCGGGGTGCCGACCACGCCGGCGGCCCGGGTGCTGGCGACGCGGCCCTTGCCGTCGCGGACGACGGCCTTGTATTCGATCCTGGTCCCGCCGGGCAGGCCGGTCAGGTCGTGGTGAACGGTGTACGGCGCCTGGTGCGCGCTGCCCAGCAGGGTCCACTTGCCGCCGGGCACGCGGGCGGCCACGGTGACGGTCGCGAGGGGATCGCCGGTGACCTGCGCGGTGACGGCGGCCCGGGTGGCGACCGGGGCGTCGCCCGGCTCGGTGACGCTGATGCGTGGCGCCGCGCCGGCCTGCGGGATCGCGCGGTTGGCCCGGAGCACCACGGCCGACATCGCCGGCACGGTGGCGCTCAACTTGCCGTCGGCACCGGCGGTCGAGGTCGCCGAGCCGGCGCCGCCGTAGACGCTGCTGAACGTGGTGCCGGCCGACCAGGTGTCCACGGTGACAGTCTGCGCGGTGGCGGCGTTGTTCACCGCCACCACGTACTCGGTCCGGTCCTTGGGCAGGATCCGCGAGAAGGCGAAGACGCCCGGGCCGTCGGCCGCGTACCGGGTGACCTGGATGCCGTCCCGCAGCGCCGGGTGGGCCTGCCGCAGCCGGCCCAGTTCGGCGATGGTCCGGTACAGCGGGTGGGTGGTGTCGTACTGGTCGCTGGCGTGGGTGCGGGTGGTGCCGATCAGCCGGTCGGCCAGGTAGTCCGGGGTCCGACTGGCGAACATGTCCTGCCGGGCGTCCTTGTCCCCGCCCGGGCCGGTGAAGCCCTGCTCGTCGCCGGAGTAGACGACGGGCTGGCCGCGGGTGAGGAACATCAGCTGGTGGGCGAGCTGGTCACGGCGCAGCTGGGTGGCGTCGTCACCGCCGGCGGCAGCGATGAACGAGCCGATTCGGCCCATGTCGTGGTTGCCGAGGAAGGTGGTCAGCCGGTTGGCGCCGGTGTCCCGGGCCGCGTAGAGGTCGTCCCGGGCGTACACGTCGGCGAGCGCCCTGGCCGAGCCGCCGGCGGCGGCATAGCCGCGCGCGGCCTCCTGGAAGGAGAAGTCCAGGGTGGCGGGCAGTCCGCCGCGCCGCACGTAGGTCGACTCGACCTCCTGGTCGGCGCTGTACACCTCGCCGAACATGAAGAAGTCCGGCTTCTTGGCCTTTTTCGCGGCGGCGTTGATGCCGCTGGCGAACTGCGGCCAGAACTCGAGGTTGGTGTGCTTGACCGTGTCGAGTCGGTAGCCGTCGACGCCCACCTTGCCGATCCACTGCGCGTAGATGTCGGTCATGCCGCGGACCACCTCGGGACGCTCGGTCCACAGGTCGTCGAGGCCGAAGAAGTCGCCGTACTCGCTGTTCTCACCGGCGAAGGTGGAGTCGCCCCGGTTGTGGTACATGGTGGGGTCGTTCAGCCACGCCGGGACCTTGACCTTCGCGTCGGCCGCACTGGCGAAGGTCGGGGTGTACGGGAACGACTTCTCGTTGACCTGCGGAAAGGCCCGGGTGCCGTCGGCGTGGTTACGGTCCTCGAAGGGCCGGCCCTGCGCGTCCCGGTACGGCGCGGTCTTCTTGTCGACGTAACCGTACCGGTTCTCGGCGTACCGGATGACGTCCGCGGTGTGGTTGACGATGATGTCGAGGTAGACCTTCATGCCCCGCTGGTGGGCGAGGGTGACCAGGCGCTTCAGCTCCTCGTTGGTGCCGAAGTGCGGGTCGACCTGGGTGAAGTCCGTGATCCAGTAGCCGTGGTAGCCGGCGGAGACGTCCGCGCCGGTGCCCTGCACGGGCCGGTTCTTGAAGACCGGGGCGAGCCAGATGGCGGTGGTGCCGAGGCCCTGGATGTAGTCCAGCTTGTCGATGACGCCCTTGAGGTCACCGCCGTGGTAGAAGCCCTTGTCCGTCGGGTCGAGGCCGGTGGTGAGCCGATCACCGGCCAGGCCGCCGGTGTCGTTGCGCTGGTCGCCGTTGGCGAAGCGGTCCGGCAGCAGGAAGTAGAACTGTTCGGCCCGGGCATTGTTGCTGCCCGCCGCGAGCAGCGCGTCGGCGGACGGCTCCTTGTTCCACTGGGGCGCGCCGGTGGCCGCGAGGACGTCGCCGGTGCGGGCGGCATCGGCGGCCTGGGCGCCCGTCCGGGGCGCGGCGGCCAGGGCGAGGGTGAGCACGACGGAGCAGATCAGGGCGAGCAGGGCCTTGACAGACATCGGCGGGGGTTTCATCGACGGCCTTTCTCTGGTCGCTGATTCGCCCGCACGCTAGTGCTTGCCGAAAAATTCTGCAATAGCTTGCAATCCGAGTCGCAACAAAGCAGCTGGCTTGCGCAAGTTGACGTGGCGCGGCCGGCGTCGCGACGACGTCCGGCCGGAACAACCGTCAGAGGCCGGAGCAACCCTCAGCGTCGACGGTGCAGCGGGTGGGCCGGGTGGTGCCGGTCCTTTCGAAGTGGAACCGCAGCCGCACCGAGGCCCTCGGCGCCAGGTCGACCCCGCTCCGGTACGTGAAGACCCCGCCGGCGAAGCTCGCCGTGCCCTGCTCCGCACCCTCCAACCAGGATGATGCGAGGCGCCCCCGGGAAAAGCTCAACGTCACGGTCCAACCGCTGGGCGTGTCACCCGTGTTGACCAGCAGCACCTCGCCGATGAAGCCGCCGTGGAACGTGCTGACCACCCCGTACCGGCCGGTGACCGGCGACGACGGGGGCGGCTCGATCAGCAGGGCCGGCGGCGAGGTCGGCGACGCGCTCGGCGCAAGGCTCGGCGACCGGCTGGCGGTGGCGGCGCTGGCCGACGGGCTCGGTGTTGACCTGATCGGCGGCACGGTCGGCCGGGGCGGCAGCCGGGGCGACGACACCGGGGCGGCGGCCGAGCTGGGCGGGGACGACGTCGCGACGGCTGGCAGCCCCGGCAGCGGCATCGCCGGCTCGGACGGCGCCTCGGCGTACGTCCGCCGGCCCCGCGCCGAGCCGAGCGCGACAACCAGCAGCACCACCATGACGATCACGCCGATCGAGACGACGATCCAGGGCGAGGAGATGATGGTGGCACCGGATGACGGACGTGCGCGACGCGTACCAGACATGACCTTCCCCTGTCGACCCAGTCGGGTGAGCGTAGCGACCGGGCAACGACGCCGGGAAGCACCCGACGGGTGGCCGACACGCCGTCGCGGGTCAGTGCGGCGGGATGCGTACCTCGATCTCCGTCCCCAGCTGGGCACCACCGGCGAGCTCGAGCTCGTCGCCGCTCCAGAATCGTCCCGGGTCGTACCAGTTGGGCCGGCGTCCGGCCGGCAGCAGCCCCATCGCCTCGTAGGTCACCGCCACCACCTCCGCGCAGTACGCGGTCTCGAGTGCCCGGTCGCGCACCGGCATTCCACCGCCCTTGCGATCAGACGTCCGACGACGGTGCGGGGCGGGGACCCGGCCCCGCGCCCCAACGCCAGGCGAGCCGGGCGGTGGACGGAAACGGAGTGCCGTCGAGACGTGCCACGGTCCGCAGCACCGCCTCCTCCATCGCGGTGTCGGCCGACGGTTCGAGCTGACGCAGCCAGGCCCGCTGGCCGTAGCGGTTGGCCCAGACGCAGACGGCGTCGCGCAGGTCGTGCAGTTGCACGCCGCGCTGATGACTGCCCGTCCACCTGTCCGGCAGCGACCGGCCCAGCTCGGCGTGCCACATCAGCGGCGGCAGGTCGTCCAGCACCACCGCCATGCCGACATGGTTGACCGGGCTGTTGGTGGTGAGCTGGATGGCCCGGTCGGGCACGCTGCGCCCCCGGAACACCCACACGTCGCCGGTGCGGGTCAGCTCCACGGCCTCATCCAGGTTAATCGAACCCACAGTGGACTACCCTAGGCCGATGCGGCGACGGATGCGGTGGTGGAAGGTGCTCGGGCTGGCCGGCCTCGTTGGCGTCGCGGCGACCGGGGTGGTCGTGGCCCGGGCGGAACGACGCCGGCGGGCGTACACCCCCGAGGAGATTCGGGAGCGCCTCCGCGAACGGCACGCGCAGGCCACGGAGCACGCTGACGAACGGCCCTGAGCGGCCGGCGCCGCCCCGGGATGCCGCGTCCGAGCCAGCCTCAGCCGTCCGCGCGGCGCACCGCCTCGTCCAGCGCCACGGGGGTACGCCCGACCAGCGCGCCGCCGTCGTCCAGCAGCAGGATCGGGCGCTGGATGAGCTCCGGGTGCTCGACCATCGTGGCGATCCAGCGCGGCTCGGCGTCGTCGTCGCGGGGCCAGTCCGCGATACCCAGGGCCACCGCGACCGGCTCGCCGATGCGGCAGATGTCCCACGCCCGAGCGTTCAGCCGGCGCAGCACGTCGGTCAGCTCCGCTGCGCTCGGCGGTTCGGCCAGGTACGCCCGCAGCCGGTAGGGCACCCGCGCCTCGTCCAGCGTCGCCCGGGCGGTGGCGCACTTCGAGCAGGACGGGTTGTGCCACATGTCCATGGCCGACATGGTGGCATGCCGCCCGCTCTCGCCCATTCCGAACCCGCGGGCGACCACAACCCGGCCCCGCCGTTTGGGGTGAATGTCCGAATCCAAGTGGTCTCGGCGGGCGGGCTGCCCACTGTCGTGCCCGTCTGCCCGGTTGGCGGCCCGCACCCGGCCGGAATCAGGCCGGGGTCGGGGGCGTTGTACATGGTCGACCGCGCCGATCTCCCCGCGCCGGTCACGCACCCGGCCCGCCAGAAACCGGCCCCCGGCCCCGGCGGAATGATCCGCCACCGGCCGTCGTTACATCCCCGGGCCACCCGAGCAGGCCACGCCGCCGGGCCCCGAACCCCCAAGACTTTTGTGATCGCGGCACCCGCGTCCCCCTTTCGCGGTGTGTGCCCGCGAAATCCCCCGAACGGAAGGCTTCCACCATGCGTACCGATCTGCTGCGTAAGACCGCCCTGACCTTCGCCGGTATCGCCGCCACCGCCGGCGGCATCGCCGGCCCCGCCATCGCCGCCCACGCCGCCGACAACAAGCCGGCCCCCAAGCCGGCCGCCGAGCGGGAACTGAACGTGCGCTACGAGGCCCAGCCGAACTTCTACTACTGCGGCCCCGCCGCCACCCGCAACGCCCTCTCCGTCCAGGGCAAGAACATCAACGTCGACGCCATGGCCAAGGAGATGGGCACCACCGAGAACGGCACCAACAGCATCAACGACATCACCCCCGTCCTGAACAAGGAAACCGGCAAGGGCGACGCCTACCACTCGGTGGAAATCAGCGGCAACAAGGCCGACAAGGCCCAGACCGACACCCTGCGCGCCGACATCGTCCGCACCATCGACAACGGCCGGGCCGTGGTCGCCAACATCGCCGGCACCGCCACCGACACCGACGGCACCACCCACTCCTTCGAAGGCGGCCACTACATCAGCGTCGTCGGCTACCACGACAACGGCAACACCGTCACCATCGCCGACTCCGCCAACCCGAACATGGCCTCCTACCAGATCAGCGTGGACAACCTCGCCAACTGGATCGCCACCCGCGGCTACTCCGCCTCCTGACCCACCAACGACGAGGGCCGGCCCCCACAGGGGGCCGGCCCTTTCGTCGTCTCAGCCCACAACTTCGGGGAAGTTGCAGCCTCCCGGTGCCGGGAGACAGCAACTTCCCCGAAAGTGTGCAGATCTTGGCCGGCAGGCCGGGGGGGTCTGCGGGTCAGTCGCTGCTGGCTCGCACCGGCGCGTCGTCGGCGGTCGGCTCCGCCGAAGCCAGCCGGTGGGCCCGGCGTCGCAGCCACCAGGTGCTGCCCAGGCCGGCGAGGATCGCAACGACCAGCCCGGCCCAGGAGATGTCCTTGATCCAGTGCTCGGCCGCCCGACCGACGGTGTACAACAGGTACGTCGTGCCGAAGGCCCAGACCAGGCCGCCGGCCGCGTTCGCCAGCAGGAACCGCCGGTACGGCACGCGCAGCGCGCCCGCCAGGGGCCCGGCCAGAATCCGCAGCAGCGCCACGAACCGGCCGAAGAAGACCGCCCAGGCGCCGTAGCGCGCGAAGCTCTGCTCGGCACGGGCGAGGTGTGCCGGGCCGAGGTGCCGGGGGAAGCGCCGGCCCAACCGTTCCAGCAGGGGCCGGCCACCGCGTCGGCCCACGGCGTAGCCGATGGAGTCGCCGACGATGGCGCCGGTCGCGGCGGCGATGGCCACCCACTCCGGTTGCACCACACCGGTGGCGGCGAGCAGCGCCGAGCTGACCAGGACGATCTCGCCAGGCAGCGGAACGCCCATGCTCTCCACGCCGATCACCCCGGCGACGATCAGGTAGACCACGCCCGGGGGTAGCGCGGAGAGCCAGTGCTGTACGTCTACCACCGCACCCCCTACGATCCGACCTCGAACCCTACCTCGGGTCCGGCGTGTGGCGGACGGCCGACCGCCATCAGGCCGCGGCCAGGAACTCCAGCCGGTTGCCGTGCGGGTCATGGGTGTGGAACCGCCGCATCCCGGGGACCTCGTCGTCACCCCAGGTGACCGGGTGGCCGGCGGCGACGAGCCGGGCGGCGAGCGCGTCGAGGTCGGGGCGGAGCAGTGCGGGGTGCGCCTTGCGGGCGGGCTGGAAGTCGTCCTCGACGCCGAGGTGCAGCTCCGCGTCGTACCCGGTGAACCAGCAACCGCCGCGGGCGGCGAGGGCCGGCGGCTTGGGCTTCTCGACCAGGCCGAGCAGGCCGACGTAGAAGGCCCGGGACGCGTCCTCGGAACCGGGTGGGCAGGCGAGCAGAACGTGATGGATCATGATGGGCACCTCCTCGTCCCGAAGCCTGGCACCAGCTTGCGCGAATAGCAAGACGGACGTACGGTTTTGTTGAAACGAGAATCGGCGGTAAGTGTCGCCTAACCCAGGCGGCCACCCGACCGGTGCGACAAACTGCTCAGGACTACTCACGGTCGCTGGTGTGAAGGAGTACGACGTGGCGAGCCTCGACACCTTCGGTGCGAAGACCCAGCTACGCGTCGGAGACGCGAGCTACGAGATTTTCAAGATCGGCAAGGTGGAGGGCCACGACCGGCTGCCCTACAGCTTGAAGATCCTGCTGGAGAACCTGCTGCGGACCGAGGACGGCGCGAACATCACCGCCGACCACATCCGGCAGCTGGGCGCGTGGGACCCCACCGCCGACCCGAGCGTGGAGATTCAGTTCACCCCGGCCCGGGTGCTGATGCAGGACTTCACCGGCGTGCCCTGCGTCGTTGACCTGGCCACCATGCGGGAGGCGGTCCGCGACCTCGGCGGCGACGCCACCAAGGTCAACCCGCTCGCTCCGGCCGAGCTGGTCATCGACCACTCCGTCATCGCCGACCTGTTCGGCCGCGAGGACGCCTTCGCGCGCAACGTCGAGCTGGAGTACGAGCGCAACAAGGAGCGCTACCAGTTCCTGCGCTGGGGCCAGACCGCGTTCAACGAGTTCAAGGTCGTCCCGCCGGGCACCGGCATCGTGCACCAGGTCAACATCGAGTACCTGGCCCGCACGATCATGGAGCGCAACGGCCAGGCGTACCCGGACACCGTGGTCGGCACCGACTCGCACACCACGATGGTCAACGGCCTGGGCGTGCTGGGCTGGGGCGTCGGCGGCATCGAGGCCGAGGCCGCGATGCTGGGCCAGCCGGTCAGCATGCTGATCCCGCGGGTCGTCGGCTTCAAGCTCTCCGGTGAGATGCCGGCCGGCACCACCGCCACCGACCTGGTGCTCACCATCACCGAGATGCTGCGCAAGCACGGCGTGGTCGGCAAGTTCGTCGAGTTCTACGGCCCGGGCGTGAGCGCGGTCCCGCTGGCCAACCGGGCCACCATCGGCAACATGTCCCCCGAGTACGGCTCCACCGTCGCCATCTTCCCGATCGACGCCGAGACCGTCCGCTACCTGGAGCTGACCGGCCGCGACCCGCAGCAGGTCGCGCTCGTCGAGGCGTACGCCAAGGAGCAGGGCCTCTGGCACGACCCGGCCCGCGAGCCGGAATACTCCGAGCGCCTCGAGCTCGACCTGAGCACGATCGAACCGTCCCTGGCCGGCCCGAAGCGTCCCCAGGACCGGGTGCCGCTGGGCAGCGCCAAGACGCTCTTCCGCTCGGCCCTGACGGACTACGTCGCCACCGGCGACACCGGCGTCGACGGCCCGGCCGACGAGGCCAGCGCCGAGTCCTTCCCGGCCAGCGACTCCCCGGCCAACGCCGTCAACGACCCGGCCGACGCCCCGCGTGACCTGACGACCGCGGCGGTCGGCTCCGGCGGCCGGGCCAGCAACCCGATCCGGGTGACCGGCGTCGACGGCGTCGAGTACGAGCTGGACCACGGCGCCGTGGTGATCGCCGCGATCACCTCCTGCACCAACACCTCGAACCCGCAGGTCATGATCGGTGCCGCGCTGCTGGCCCGGAACGCGGTGGAGAAGGGCCTGGCCCGCAAGCCGTGGGTCAAGACCACCCTGGCCCCCGGCTCCAAGGTCGTCATGGACTACTACGACCGGGCCGGCCTCACCCCCTACCTGGAGAAGCTCGGCTTCAACCTGGTCGGCTACGGCTGCACCACCTGCATCGGCAACTCCGGTCCGCTGCCGGAGGAGGTCTCCGCCGCGGTCAACGAGGCCGACCTCGCCGTCGTGTCGGTGCTTTCCGGCAACCGGAACTTCGAGGGCCGGATCAACCCGGACGTCAAGATGAACTACCTGGCGTCCCCGCCGCTGGTGGTCGCGTACGCGCTCGCCGGCACCATGGACATCGACCTGGCCAACGAGCCGATCGGCGAGGACAGCCAGGGCAACCCGGTGTTCCTGCGGGACATCTGGCCGAACAGCGCCGAGATCCAGGACGTCATCGCCTCGGCGATCGGCGCCACCGGCTTCAGCGCCGCGTACGCCGACGTCTTCGCCGGTGACGAGCGCTGGCAGTCGCTGCCCACCCCGACCGGCGACACGTTCTCCTGGAACGGCGACTCGACGTACGTCCGCAAGCCCCCGTACTTCGAGGGCATGCAGCAGCAGCCGGCGCCGGTCTCCGACATCTCCGGCGCTCGCGTGCTGGCCCGGCTGGGCGACTCGGTGACCACCGACCACATCTCGCCGGCCGGCTCGATCAAGGCGGACTCCCCCGCCGGCACGTACCTCGCCGAGCACGGCGTGCCGCGGCACGAGTTCAACTCGTACGGCTCCCGCCGGGGCAACCACGAGGTCATGATCCGGGGCACCTTCGCCAACATCCGGCTGCGCAACCAGCTGGTGCCGGGCGTGGAGGGCGGCTTCACCGTCAACCACCTGACCGGCGAGCAGACCTCGATCTACGACGCCTCGATGGCCTACCAGGAGGCGGGCGTCCCGCTGGTCATCCTGGCCGGCAAGGAGTACGGCTCCGGCTCGTCCCGTGACTGGGCGGCCAAGGGCACCATGCTGCTCGGCGTCAAGGCGGTCATCGCCGAGTCGTACGAGCGGATCCACCGCTCGAACCTGATCGGCATGGGCGTCCTGCCGCTGCAGTTCCCGGTCGACACCACCGCCGAGTCGCTGGGGCTCACCGGCACGGAGACCTTCTCCATCACCGGCGTGACCGCCCTGAACGACGGCGAGACCCCGCGTACGGTGAAGGTCACCACCGACACCGGCGTGGAGTTCGACGCGGTGGTCCGGATCGACACCCCCGGTGAGGCGGACTACTACCGGCACGGCGGCATCCTGCAGTACGTGCTGCGCCGAATGATCGCCAGCTGACGCCGTACCCCGGACAGGGCCCCTTCCCGCGACCAGCGGGGAGGGGCCCTTCGGTGTTTCGGCAATGCGTGCTCGCCTGAGCACCGAGATCGGGATAGCTTGTATTTCGTGCGTCGCCGTCAGGATCCTGCCGCGCCTCGGGTCGTCCTGCTATTCCCCCGCCGTCGCACTGGACGGGGATCGTTGCGGGGCCAGGTTTCGCTGCCCGAGGACTGGGACGCTGACGAAGTCAACGAGACGATCGCCCGCGACTTCGAGGCCGGCGGATGAGACTCCCGCTGGGCGGGATGTCCTGACGGGTTCCCTCGATCAGCACGAACAACTCCCGCCTGGCGATCGCCAGATCACGGTGATCGAGTTGGTAGGCCTCGACCCAGGTCCAGCCGTACGGTGGATGCCGGTCGGGAATCTCGCGGATCACCCGGACGCGGACGGGCACGACGAACTGCGGGGAGGCGGCCCGGGTCAAAAGGAGGACGTCCCCGGCCCGGAATGCCGGCCCCGGCCTGCTGCTCACCGCAACCTCAGCGCGACCGCGCGGGCCTCCTCGTCGGTCAGCGGCAGGAACCACAGGAAGCGCCGCACGATCGCGATCGGGTCGGGGCCGCCGGGCCGGCCGCGCAGGTCGCGGATGGCCTGGCGGGTGAGCCGGGAGAACTCGGGGATCAGGGTCGCGCGCCGGGCGGCGTCGGTCGGGGCGGCCCGTAGGGTCGGGCAGGGCCAGGGCTCGCCGCACTGCTCGCAGCGCCAGGCGGGCCCGCACGAGCGGTGCGCCGAGAGCGGGGCCGGGCGGGCGGCGGCGCTCCAACGGGCGTCCGGCACGCGGTTCACCCGGCCGGGACCACGGTACGGCGGGATCAGCGGCCCGATCGGGCCGGGCACGATCGGCCGGGCCGGTGCCGGCTCGGTCTTCGGCTTCGGCTTCGGCTCGGTCTTCGGTTTGTCTTCCGGCATCGCCATCCCTCCTCGACACGTCTTCCATCTCCACCGTGCCGAGGGTTGCCAGACGATCACACAGCGTTGTGTAATCTCTTTCGGACAGTTCTTTCGCGGGCCCTGGACCTGATGAGGGAAGCGGCGGCGGCATGGACCTGAGCGGCGCCCGGTGGCGCGAGAGCACCCGCAGCGGCGGCAACGGCGGCAACTGCGTCGAGGTCGCGAGCAACCTCCCCGGCGTCGTCGGCGTACGCGACTCGAAGGACCCGTCCGGGCCGATGCTCACCTTCGAGCCGGCCGTGTGGGCGCGGTTCGTGGAGCTGGCAAAGCGCGACTGACACTCATAATCGGTTGGCGCCACATCGGACCACGGTTACCGTCCTGCCGTGCCGATGCATGATGACGAGATCCGGGCCACGGTCGAGCAGGTGCGCCACCTGGTGGCGGCCCAGTGCCCGCAGTGGGCCGACCTGCCCGTGACACCCCTGCCCGACGAGTTGGAGGGCACCGACCACGTGCTCTTCCGGATCGGCACCGAACTCGCCGCCCGGATGCCCAAGATCGCCTGGGCGGTCGACCAGGCCGATTCCGACGCGCGGTGGTTGCCCTTGCTGGCGTCCCACCTGCCGGTGCGGATTCCGGCACCGCTGCACCTGGGCGAACCGGGCGCGGGATTCCCGTGGCGGTGGACCGTGGTGCCCTGGGTCGCGGGGAGCACGCCGCCCCGGCTCGGCTGCGACGACGTACCCCTGGCCCGTGAGGTGGCGGCGTTCGTACGCGCCCTGCACACGGTGGATCCGTTCGGAGGACCGGTCAAACCACCGGGTACTCGCGGATCGGCCCTACGCCATGTCGACGAAGGCGTCCGCCGGGTGCTGCCCCGGCTCGCCGAGCATGACGACGGCTTCGAGGTGGCCGCGGCCGAGGCGGCGTGGGACGCGTGTCTGGCTGCCCCCGAGTGGCAGCGGGACCCGGTGTGGATCCACGGCGATCTGCAACCGGGCAATCTGATCACCGACGCCGGCCGACTGGCCGCCGTCATCGACTTCGGCGCGCTCGGTGTCGGCGATCCCGCGCCGGACGTGGCTCCAGCGCTGTGGACCTTCACCGGCGCGGCCCGGGACGCCTACCGGGAGGCGGTCGGGTACGACGATGCCACCTGGCGCCGGGCCTGCGGCTGGGCCCTCGCACCGTCGCTGACCGGCATCGACTACTACCGGCACACCTTCCCACGAATGGCTGAGCACGGCCGCCGGATGGTCCGCGCGGTAATCGCCGAACTGGGGTGAGTGCCCCCAGGCCGCCGAGCCGCCGAGCCGCCCGTCACCCCGCCGTGGCCCGGCGCCGCTCCTCGCGCAGCTTCATTGTGTGCTCCAGCAGCCTGATCAGCACCTCCTTGGCCGACTCCCGCTCCCGCGCGTCGCAGAGCACCACCGGTACGCCCGGGTCGAGGTTGAGCGCCGCCTGCACCTCGTCGAGCCGGTAACGCTTGGCGCCCTCGAAGCAGTTCACCGCCACCACGAACGGCGTGCCCCGCTCCTCGAAGTAGTCGATCGAGGGAAAACAGTCGGCCAGCCGGCGGGTGTCGGCGAGCACCACCGCGCCGAGCGCGCCGAGCGCCAGCTCGTCCCAGATGAACCAGAAGCGGTCCTGGCCGGGCGTGCCGAACAGGTAGAGCACCAGATCGTCGCCGATGGTGATGCGACCGAAGTCCATCGCCACGGTGGTGGTCTGCTTCTCCTCCACCCCGGAGAGGTCGTCGACGCCGACTCCGGTCTCGGTCAGCACCTCTTCGGTGCGCAGCGGGCGGGTCTCGCTCACCGCCCCGACCAGAGTGGTCTTGCCGGCGCCGAATCCCCCGGCGATCAGAATCTTGATCGCGGTGGGCAGCAGCGTCCCCGTCCGCTCAGAGTGCCCGCCGGTCATCGTGCCGAGGTCTCGCCGATAGCGGGTTCCCTGGTCGGCGAGGCGACGAACCGGCCGACCCGGGTCACCAGCATCGCCATCTCGTACGCGATCAGACCGACGTCGGCGTCCTCGGTGGCCAACACGGCGAGGCAGGCGTTGCGCCCGGCTGCGGTGACGAAGAGGAACGACGACTGCATCTCGATGATGGTCTGCTGCACCTGGCCGCCGCCGAACCGCTTGCCCGCTCCCCGGGCCAGGCTCTGGATGCCCGCCGCCATCGCCGCCAGGTGTTCGCCGTCATCCCGACCCAGCCCCCGTGACGATGCCATCAACAGGCCGTCAGTGGACAGCGCCACAGCGTGCTCCGCCTGTTTGACCCGGCCGACCAGGTCATCCAGCAACCACGTCAGGTCCCCGCTCGAAGCCGTCTTGTGGTTCACTCGTTTTCTTCTTTCCATCTGATGTGCCGTGCTCGTCCGGGACACGCCGCTCTGCGATATCCCGACGTTGCCTGATCCTGTGCGGTGTCCGCCTTGCCCGGCCACGCCGATGTCACCGTGGTCGGCGCTCGTCGACCGACGCACCTGCTGGGGCGGGCGCACCGCGTCGTCGTCCGGCCGGTCGGCGTCCGAGGTGGATGGCCCGGCCCGCGACCACGCAGGGCGACAACCGGATACAAAGCTGCGTACTGCGGGAACCCATCACACCGTCCTGGCGGGCCACTCGATCACGTGCCCGATGGCGTCATCGACCGTTCGATCGACACCGGCGCACGCTAGCAGCGTCCGGACCTTCACTCAAGCGAACCTGATCATGGTAACGGGACGCGGTCCGGCGGCGCACAGCGAGGAGAACCCGGGCGCGGCACTCTCCCCTGTGCCAAGCTTCGGGCATGGACGACATGACCATCCTGAACCGGATCTCCGAACTCGTGGACGAGGAGCACCGGCTGCGCGCCGTCGCGCAGGAAAGCGTGGCCGGCACCGACGACGCGGCCCGGGAGCGCCTGCGCGCCCTGGAGGAGTGCCTCGACCAGTGCTGGGACCTGCTGCGCCGCCGCCGGGCGGCCCGCCAGGCGCACGGTGACCCGGACGCTCAGGGCGAGCGCGCCCGGTCGGAGGTCGAGCGCTACCTGCAATGACCCGGCCCGGCGACGCGGCACGGGCGGGACCGATCGCGCCCCGGGCGGGCGGTGCCCACCCGGAACGCGACGCGCTCAGCGGACCCCCGCCTCCCGCAGCAGCAGCTCGGTCAGCTCGGCCGGGTCGACGTCCCCGACGGGCAGGCCCCGCGCGGCGAACCAGGTGCCGACCACCCGCACGTCCCGGGCCAGGAACTCCGGCCCCTGCGGGTTGGCCACCACGTCGACCACCTGCGGCAGGTCGATCATGACCAGCCGCCCTCGGTGCACCAGCAGGTTGTACGGCGACAGGTCGCCGTGCGCGTATCCGGCACGAGCCAGCACCACCAGGGCGTCGACCAGCTGCCCCCACAGATCACGCAGCTCGACGGCGTCGGGACGAAGCTGGGCCAGCCGCGGCGCGGCCTGCCCCTCCTCGGCATCCCCGACGAACTCCAACATCAGCTCGGTGCCGAGCAGCTGCACCGGGTACGGCACGGCGATCCGCCCGGAGGCCGCGCCGATCTCCCAGAGCCGGGCGAGGGCCGCGAACTCGGCGGCCGCCCACTGCCCGGCGATCATCTGCCGGCCGAAGGCGGTCCGGCCGGCCATCGCCCGGTTCTCCCGGGACCGGCGGACCCGGCGCCCCTCCAGGTAGCCGGCGTCGCGGTGAAAGAGCCGGTGCTGGGCGTCCCGGTAACGCTTGGCGGCCAGCAGGCAGGCCCGGTCGGTGCCCGGCACGGCCCGGCGGACCAGGTGGACGTCCGCCTCCTTGCCGGTCTTCAGCACACCGAGTTCGGTGTCCTTCGCGGCCAGCTCGGTGACCAGCCACGCGGGGTGAGGCTCGGGCCCGTGCACGGCCTCGTCCCAGGAGGACCAGTGGTTCTCGGGGTCGGGCTCGTCGTCGGGTTCGGCGAGGACCGGCTCGGCATGCCGGCCCCGCTTCAGGAAATAGGGCTCGTCGTCGTCGAAGCGGCTCTTGCCGCGGCCACGGCGCTGCGG
This sequence comes from Micromonospora sp. NPDC006766, assembly GCF_040636055.1. Classification (NCBI taxonomy): domain Bacteria; kingdom Bacillati; phylum Actinomycetota; class Actinomycetes; order Micromonosporales; family Micromonosporaceae; genus Micromonospora; species Micromonospora sp. NPDC006766. Next base: position 31,116 of record NZ_JBEYIX010000049.1, read on the forward strand.
CGCCGGGAAGTCGTGGTCACGCACGGGTGGGTTGATCCTTCGATCGAGGCTGGTGGAGGCAGGCGGAACGACCCTGCAAAGACGGCCATGACCGACCTCCTCTCCTCGACCGGGCACCGCCCGGCTGCGCCCTCGCGCGGCACCATGCTCACCGGCCGACACGAGCGGGTCAACCGAATTAGCGCCCCGCGGGCTCTTGGCGCCCGCCGCGCCGGTTCACCCGGCCAGCGCCGCGGCCACGGCGGCGATCAACCCGTCTGCCGTACGGGTCGGCGCGAACCGGGGGTCCGACCACCGGCGTCCCCGGTGCAGCCAGACGCTGGGCAGTCGGGCCGCGCTGGCCCCGCCGATGTCCGCCTCCGGGCTGTCACCGATCACCCAGGCGTGGCGCAGCGGCATCCGGACCCGCTGCGCGGCGAGCGCGAAGATCCTCGGGTTGGGCTTGCTGACCCCGGCCTCCTCGGAGATCACCCAATCGGCGAGGTAGCGGTCCAGGCCGGTGCTGCGGATCTTCGCGTCCTGCTGGCGTACCGCGCCGTTGGTGACCACCACCGGCACCCATCCGGCGCTGTCGACGATCCGTAACGCGCAGGCGACCAGCGGATCCAGCCGGGTCTGCGCCGCCACCCCGTCGTGCAGCTCTTCCACCAGATCGATGGCGGGGACGGTCAGCCGGTACCGGTCCCGGATGGCGTCCGCCACGTCCCACCGGTCGGTCAGCCCGTCCGCGTCGACGGAGAGCAGCCAGCCGATGTCGGTGGGCGGCGCGCCGATGGTGTCCAGGAAGCGTTCACCCCAGGCACGGAAGGGGCCGTCCCGGTCCAGCAATGTGTTGTCCAGATCGAGCAGGAGCAACGGCACGCGGGAACCTTACGGGACCGGGGCGGCCTACCGACAGGCCCAACCGACCGCATTTGTCAATCGATCAAATGACAATCGTCGTACGGGGTAGGCCCTGCTCGGTCGGGCGGTCGGCGAGCATGGTGTGCGCCGTCCGGGTGGCCGCGAGCGCGGCCGGGTCGAGCGTCGCCAGCAGCACGTCCTCGCCGGTGTTCGCGCCCCGCGCCAGCGGCCGGCCCTCGGGGTCGTAGACGGCGGCGCCGCCGTTGAAGCGCCACGGGTCCGCGCCGTCGACGGCGTTGGCGAAGACCACATACATGGTGTTGTCCAGGGCGCGGGCGGCGTAGTAGACGTCCCGCCGGTGTTCCGAGCCGGCCAGGTAGCCGCTCGGGCAGAGGTAGCCGTGCGCGCCGTCGTCGGCCGCGGCCCGACCGTGCTCGGGAAAGCAGCCGTCGTAGCAGATCCCGAGACCGAAGCGCCAGTCGTCGACCAGCAGGGTGGCGCCGCGCCGGCCCGGGGAGAACAGCTCGCGCTCGCCGCTCCAGAGCTGCTGCTTGTCGTACGCCGCGAGGACGCCGCCGGCCGGGTCGACCACGAGCGAGGAGATGGTGCGCCGCCCGTCGGGGTGCCGGACGGCCGCGCCCACCACCACCGTGGTCCCGCCGTCGCGGGCGGCCCGCCGCAGCGGCTCGAGGCGCGGATCGTCGACCCGACCGTCGGTGGCGGCGGTGACGTCGGTGCCGGTCGGGTCGGCCGCCAGGGTCGGCGGGTGGTACGCGGGCAGGAACAGCTCCGGCAGCACCACGATCCGGGCGTTGGCGGCCCGGCCGACGAGGCGGGCGGCCGTGGCGGCGTTCCCGGCGACATCGCCGGGAACGGGCTCGGCCTGCACGGTGGCCACGATCATCGGGTGGGCGGGCGCGATCATGAACCGATCCTAGTCGGTCGCGACCTCATGCTGATCATGCGAACGCCCACGTCAAGCCGTACGTACGGTTTGCGGAAGCGGGAGGTGCCTGGAACGATCAGTACGTGCCCAGAGTAAGCCAGGACCAGCTCGACGCGCGCCGCCAGGAAATCCTCGCCGCCGCGCGCGCGTGTTTCGCCCGGCACGGCTACGAGGGCGCCACCGTCCGGCGCCTGGAGGAAGCCACCGGGCTCTCCCGCGGCGCCATCTTCCATCACTTCCGCGACAAGGAGTCGCTTTTCCTCGCCGTCGCCGAGGACGACGCCTCCGCCATGGTGGAGACCGTCACCCGCAACGGCCTGGTTCAGGTGATGCGCGACCTGCTCGCCCGGGCGCTCTCCCCGGACACCACCGGCTGGCTCGGCAGCCAGCTGGAGGTGTCCCGGCGGCTGCGCACCGACCCGGCTTTCGCCAAGCGTTGGGCGGAACGCTCGGCGGCGATCGCCGAGGCCACCAGCGAGCGGCTGGTGCGCCAGCGGGAGGCCGGGGTGCTCCGCGACGACGTGCCGATCGACGTGCTGGCCCAGTTCCTGGAGCTGGCGTACGACGGGCTGGTGCTGCACCTGGCGATGGGGCGCCCGGCCGGCGACCTGGGCCGGGTGCTCGACCTGGTCGAGGAGGCGGTCCGCCGCCACTGATCGCCCAGGTCGCGGTCTGGTAACTCGGCTGACGGGCCGGGTCGCCGTTGGCCGGCCTGCTCCACAATGGCGGCACCCCTCCCGACAGGAGAAGCGTCATGGCCGTCCTCGCCGCACCGGGCGACACCTGGGGCATCCCCGGCCCGGTCTTCCTGCGCTGGTACCTCCTGGCCGCCGCCGTGCTGGTCGTGGGCACCCTGGTGCACCGGTTCCGCGTCCTGGCCGGCACCCCGGCCACCGCGACCGGTCAGCTCAGGCCGCAGGAGGTCGCGTACCTCAATGGCGGCAACCGGCTCGCCGTCTGGGCCTCGATCGGCGGGCTGCGCCACGCCGGCGTCATCGCCGTACGTTCCGACGGGCGGCTCACCACCACCGCCGCCCTACCCGCCGGGGCCACCCCGCTCGACCAGGCCGTCGTCGACGCCGCCACCCGGGGCGCACGCTCCGGCGAGTTGCCCCGCAACTGGTGGGTGATCCGTGCTTTGGACCAACTCCGCGACGACCTCCAACGGCGCGGCCTGACGCTCGGGGCGCAGCAGCGGACCGCCCTGCGACGCGGGCCGACGCTGATCGGTGCCCTGCTGCTACTCGGCGGGATCCGCGCCTTCGCCGGCTTGTCCCACGGCCGGCCCACCGGCTTTCTCCTGCTCAGCCTGATCCCACTCGCCGTCGCTCTCGCGCTGCTCATCCGGGTGCCCTGGCGCACCCGCGCCGCGAAGCGGGCCCTGCGCGAGCTGCGCCGCGAACACACCTGGCTGCAGCCCGCCGCCGCGCCGGCATACGCCACCTACGGCACCACAGAGACGGCGATGGGAGTGGCCTTGTTCGGCACCGCCACCATCTGGACCATGGATCCCGGCTTCGCCGACAAGGCGCAGATCCAGCGCCAGGCGATCGCCACCGGCGGCGGCCCCGCCGCCGGTTCCGGATCAGGCAGCTCGTGCAGCTCGGGCGGTTCATGCAGCTCCGGCAGTTCGTGCGGGGGCGGCGGATGCGGCGGTGGCGGATGCGGCGGATAACCGGTCGGGCCCTACCCACGGCCGCTCCCTCGGCATCCTCGACCAGCCCGTACGGGGTCGGCATCGGCTGGCGGCCCGAGATCGCCGGCTTCGTGGCCGACCTGCCCGGGCTGCGCTTCGTCGAGGTGGTCGCCGAGGCGGTCGCCCCGGCCGGGCCGCTTCCGAAGGGCCTCGCCGAGTTGCGCGGGCGCGGCGTCACCGTCGTACCCCACGGGGTGCGGCTCTCCCTGGGCGGCGCGGAACCGGTCGACCCGGCCCGGGTGGCGCACCTGGCCGGGGTGGCCGCGTTGGTGGACGCGCCGCTGGTCAGCGAGCACATCGCGTTCGTCCGGGCCGGCGGGCTGGAGGCCGGCCACCTGCTGCCGCTGCCGCGCACCCGGGAGGCGGTCGCCGCGGTGGTGGCGAACGTCCGGCGGGCACAGGCGGAGCTGCCGGTGCCGCTCGCACTCGAGCCGATCGCCGCGCTGTTCGGTTGGCCGGACGACGAACTGGACGAGGCTGCTTTTCTCACCGAGATTCTCGACGCCACCGGGGCGCTGCTGCTGCTCGACATCGCCAACGTGCACGCCAACGCCCGCAATCGCGGCGGCGACCCCCACACGCTGCTGGACCGGTTGCCGCTGGAGCGGATCGCCTACGTACACGTCGCCGGCGGCGCCGAGCAGGGCGGTTTTTATCACGACACGCACACCGATCCGGTCCCCACCGAGGTGCTCGACCTGGTCCGGGAGTTGTGCGCCCGCCGCCGCCCTCCGGCGCTGCTGTTGGAACGCGACGGCCACTACCCGCCCGCCGTCGAGCTGCGCGGCGAACTGGACGCGCTCGCCGCCGCCTCCGGATATCCGGTGATCACGTGACGCGTGCAGCTGCCGGCAGCGGCCGCGACCGCACCACCGCGACGGGCTCGTCCGCCCCGCCGTCCGCTGCTCTGGCCGCACGGCAGGCGGAGCTCGTCATGGCGTTGGTCGCCGGTGGGCCGGTGCCACCCGGATTCGCCACCGCACCAGTGGAGGCGGCCCGCCGGGCTCTGCTGAGCAAGCGCGCCGGCGAGGTGGCCCGGCACTGGCCGCTGCTCGCCGCCGGCCTCGGCGCGGCCTGGCCGGCCACGTTCACCGAGTGGGCCGCCGGCCGCCCCGGCAACGGGTCGCTGCGCGACGGCTGGGATCTGGCCCGGGAACTGCGCAACCACGGCGCGCTGCCGCCGTTGGGCGCGGAGGAGTTGGCCACCCGGGAGGTCACCCTTCGCTACGACGGCCGCAGCCGGCCGCGACCCCGCCGGCTGCCGGCCGTCGCCCGGACCGGCGGCGCCGTCGCGGTGCAGCTCGCCGGCCGGGTACGCCTGCTCCGCCCGGCCACTCGCTGAGGCGAATGCCCGGCCGATCACGGGATGCGGCAGGATCGACCGTATGGATCTCGGACTCACCGACCGGGTGTACGTGCTGACCGGTGCCTCCCGTGGCCTCGGCTTCGCCACCGCCGAGCAGCTCGTCGCCGACGGCGCCCGGGTGGTGATCTCGTCCCGCGTACCGGAACAGGTGGCCGCGGCCGTCGAGGCGCTCGGCGGGCCGGAGCGGGCGATCGGGCTGACCGCCGACCTGACCGACCCGGGCACCCCGCAGCGGCTGGTCGCCGCCGCCCGCGAGCAGTTCGGCCGGCTCGATGGCGCGCTCATCTCGGTCGGCGGACCACCTCGGGGCACCGCCGCCCAGGTCAGTGACGAGCAGTGGCGGGAGTCCTTCGAGACGGTCTTCCTGGGCAGCGTCCGCGCCACCCGTACGGTCGCCGCCGCGCTCACCGACGGCGGCGCGATCGGGCTGGTCCTCTCCACCTCGACGCGGGAACCGGTGCCCGGGCTCGGCATCTCCAACGGCCTGCGCCCCGGCCTCGCCGGGGTGGCCAAGGACGTCGCCGACGAGTACGGCCGGCGTGGCGTACGGGTGTTCGGCCTGCTGCCCGGCCGGATCATGACCGACCGGAACCAGCAGCTCCTCGCCGCCACCGGCGACCCGGAGCGGGCCCGGGCCGAGGCGGAGGCGTCGATCCCGCTGGGTCGGTTCGGTGAGCCGGCCGAGTTCGGCCGGGTGGCCGCCTTCCTGCTCTCCCCCGCCGCTGGGTACGTCACCGGGGTCACCGTCCCCGTTGACGGCGGCGCGCTGCGCGGCCTGTGAACGCCGGACGGCGATATCCGCGGCCGACGAAGGAACAGCTCGCGGCGGCGGCCGACAAGCTGCTACCGGACGTGATCGCGCCCGGCCTGGAGGTGCTCTTCGTCGGCATCAACCCGGGCCTCTGGTCGGCGGCGACCGGCTGGCACTTTGCCCGGCCGGGCAACCGGTTCTGGCCGGCCCTGCACCGGGGCGGCTTCACGCCACGCCAGTTGCACCCCAGCGAGCAGGACGAACTGCCCCGCCTCGGGCTGGGCATCACCAACCTGGTGGCCCGGGCCACCGCTCGCGCCGACGAGCTGACCGCCGAGGAACTGGTGGCGGGCGCGGCGGAGCTGACCGGCAAGGTCGAGCGGTATCGGCCGCGCTGGGTGGCGGTGGTCGGAGTGACCGCGTACCGGATCGGTTTCGCCCGGCCGAAGGCCGGCTTCGGCCCACAGCCGGAGCCGCTCGGCGGTGCCCGGCTCTGGGTGCTGCCCAACCCGAGCGGCCTGAACGCGCACTTCACCCCGGAAACACTCGGCGCCGCGTTCGGGGAGCTGAGGACGGCGGCGACCGCCTAGCCAGCCGCCAGTTCGCCGGCCGGCGGGCGGCCCCGTCAGTTGGCGGTGGCGGGTGGCAGCGCTTCCTGCGCGACGTACGTGCCGAGCGGCACGGTGCTGACCACCGGCTGCTCCGGCTCGGCGTACGGGGTCGGCGAGTCGGCCACCGCGAACTGGGTGCGGTAGAGCTCGGCGTAGAGGCCGCCCACGGCGACCAGTTCCTCGTGCCGGCCGCGCTCGACGATCCGCCCCTCGTCGAGGACGAGGATCTGGTCGGCGTCCCGGACGGTGGAGAGCCGGTGCGCGATCACCAGCGCGGTACGCCCGGTCAGCGCCACCGACAGCGCCCGCTGCACGGCCGCCTCGCTCTCCGAGTCCAGGTGCGCGGTCGCCTCGTCGAGGATCACGATCGACGGGGCCTTGAGCAGCAGCCGGGCGATGGCGATGCGCTGCTTCTCGCCGCCGGAGAAGCGGTAGCCGCGCTCGCCGACGGTGGTGTCGAGCCCGTCGGGCAGGGCGCGGACCAGGTCGGCGACCTGCGCGCCGGCCAGGGCGGCCCAGATCTCGTCGTCGGTGGCGTCGGGCTTGGCGTAGCGCAGGTTCTCCCGGATCGTCTCGTGGAACAGGTGGGAGTCCTGGGTGACCACGCCGATCTCGTCGCGCAGCGAGGCCAGGGTGGCGTCCCGCACGTCGACGCCGCCGACCAGCACCTGGCCGTCGCTGGCGTCGTAGATCCGGGAGATCAGCATGGACAGCGTCGACTTGCCGGCGCCGGAGGGACCGACCAGGGCCACCATCTGCCCGGGCTCGACGCTGAACGAGACGCCCTTGAGCACCGGCTCGTTGACCGTACGGTCGAGCGTGGCGACTTCCTCCAGCGACGCGAGGGACACCTCGGCGGCGCTCGGGTAGCGGAACCGCACGTCGCGGAACTCGACCCGGCCGCTGTGCCGGGGCACCGGCACCGCGTCGGGCTTCTCCTCGATGCCGGGGTGCAGGTCGAGCACCTCGAAGACCCGGTCGAAGGAGACCAGCGCGCTCATCACGTCGACCCGGACGTTGGACAGCGCGGTGAGCGGGCCGTAGAGCCGGGTGAGCAGCAGCGCGAGCTTGACCACGGTGCCCGCGCTGACCGCGCCGGCGACGGCGAGCCACCCGCCGAGGCCGTACGTCAGGGCCTGGGCGAGGGACGCGACCAGCAGCATCGCCACGAAGAAGGTCCGCGAGAACATGGCGGACTGGATGCCGATGTCGCGGACCCGCTCGGCGCGGCGGGCGAAGCGGGCGGCCTCCACCTCGGGCGAGCCGAAGAGCTTGACCAGCAGGGCGCCGGAGACGTTGAACCGCTCGGTCATCGTCGCGTTCATCTTCGCGTCGAGGTTGTACGACTCGCGAGTGATATCGGCGAGCCGCCGGCCGACCCGGCGGGCGGGAATGATGAAGATCGGCAGCAGCACCAGCGCCAGCACGGTGATCTGCCAGGACAGCACCAGCATCGCCCCGGCGGTGAGCACCAGTTGGATGACGTTGCTGACCACGCCGGAGAGGGTGGAGGTGAACGCCCGCTGGGCGCCGAGCACGTCGTTGTTGAGCCGGCTGACCAGGGCGCCGGTCTGGGTACGGGTGAAGAACTGCAGCGGCATCCGCTGGACGTGGTCATAGACCCGGGTCCGCAGGTCGAGGATGATGCCCTCCCCGATCCGGGCCGAGTACCAGCGCTGGGCCAGCGAGAAGAGCGCGTCGGCGACGGCCAGCGCGGCGATGATCAAAGCCAACCGGACCACGGTCGAGCCGGCGCCCGGCCCGCCGCCGGCGATCGCGTCGATCACGTCACCGGCGAGCAGCGGGGTGGCCACCCCGATCACCGCGGCGATCACCACGGTGATCAGGAAGATGACGATGTCACGCCGGTAGGGCCGGGCGAACGCGACGATCCGCCGGGCGGTGCCCCGCTTGAGCTGGTGGCTGGTGACCTCGTCCTGGTGGCGCATCGACCGGAGCATGCTCCAGCCGCCCATGCCGCCACCGGCCATGTGGTTGGACACTCGTCACTCACCTCCGGGTCGTCGGGCAGCCCTCGTCCGCCGGGTCAATCCTCCCGGCGACTACGACAACCTCGCGAGTAACCCGGCTCTTCCCGAACGGTCGTTACTATTCTCCGCGCCCGGCCAGCTCGCGCAGCCGTCGGGTCTGCGCCTCGCGCTCGGCCCGCTGCTGCTGGGCGTGGGTACGCCCGGCCGCGCCCGCGAGCAGCGCCTTGATCTCCACGATCGCGTCGCGGCTGTTCGCCAGCAGGCGGGCGGTCAGATCGCGTACCGCGCCGTCCAGCTCCGCGTTCGGCACGACGAGGGCGGCCAGCCCGACCCGGTCCGCCTCGGTGGCGTCGAGCCGGCGGCCGGTGGCGCAGATCTCCAGCGCGCGGGAATAGCCGACCAGCTCGACGAGGCGCTTGGTGCCGGCGAGGTCGGGGACCAGACCGAGGGTCACCTCGGCCATGGAAAGCTTGGCGTCGTCGGCGAGCACCCGCAGGTCACAGGCGAGGGCGAGCTGGAACCCGGCACCGATCGCGTGCCCCTGCACCGCCGCGATGGAGATCACGTCCGGGCGGTGCAGCCAGGTGAAGCCAGCCTGGAAATCGGCGATCCGGTCGGCGCACTCCTGCTCGGGCAGGCAGGAGAGCTCGGCGAACGAGCCGGGGCCGGCGGCACCGGCCACGGACAGGTCGAGGCCGGCGGAGAAAGCTCGACCCTCGCCGCGCACCACGACGACCCGGACGTTTCCGGGCAGCTCGCGGGAGAAATCGCTCAGCGCGCGCCACATCGTCGGGGTCTGCGCGTTGAGCACGTCGGGCCGGCACAACGTGACCGTCGCGACCGGCCCGTCGTAGTCGAGTCGCACCCCGGTCGCTTCGGCGGTCACCGGACCGCCCGGGGCACGACGCTGATGGACGACGCTGACGGGCGGGTCACGCCTTCTTGCGGCGACGGGCGCCGCCGCGCTGTCGCAGCTGCACCCCGGACTCGGTGAGCACCCGGTGGATGAACCCGTAGGACCGGCCGGTCGAAGCCGCGAGCGCCCGGATGCTTTCACCCGAGGTGTAGCGCTTTACCAGGTCCTTGGCGAGCGTCTGGCGCTCGGCTCCGACGATCCGGCGACCCTTCTCAGTGCTGGTGGCTGTGCCGGTGGCTGCCATGTTGATTCCTCACGTCCCAGACTGTGCGGTTCGGATACGGTCCCACCTATTAGACCGCCTCGGACGATCATGCGCCAGATATCAACTATTCGCCAACCGACACGCTATGCATTGTCGGCTTCCCGATAACGTGATCCTTCTGACCGGCCAGGCCGAATCAACCAGGTGGATCATGAGGGGCCGACCGGCCGGTGGACCCGCCTCGCCGAGGGGCGGGGCGGTCAGGCGAGTTCGACGAGTTCGAGCAGGTCGTCGCTCCAGGCGTCCTCATCGCCGTCGGGCAGCAGGATGGCGCGGTCGGGCTTGAGCGCCGTCACCGCGCCCGGGTCGTGGGTGACCAGCACGATCGCGCCCGGATAGCGGGCGATGGCGTCGAGCACCTGCTCGCGGCTGACCGGGTCGAGGTTGTTCGTCGGCTCGTCAAGCAGCAACACGTTCGCGCCCGAGCAGACCAGCGTGGCCAGGGCCAGCCGGGTCTTCTCGCCGCCGGAGAGCACCCCGGCCGGCTTGTCGACGTCCTCGCCGGAGAAGAGGAACGCGCCGAGGATCTTGCGCAGGTCGGTGTCGGTCTGCTCCGACGCGGCGCTGCGCATGTGCTCCAGGATGGTCCGGTCCACGTCCAGGGTCTCGTGCTCCTGGGCGTAGTAGCCGAGCCGCAGGCCGTGCCCGGGGCGCACCTCGCCGGTGTCCGGCTCGAGCAGGCCGCCGAGCATCCGCAGCAGCGTCGTCTTGCCGGCACCGTTAAGACCGAGAATGGCTACCCGAGAGCCGCGATCCACCGCTACATTGACGTCGGTAAAGATTTCCAATGACCCGTACGACTTGGACAGGCCGGTCGCGGTGAGCGGCGTTTTGCCGCACGGCGCCGGGGTGGGAAAACGCACCTTCGCCACCTTGTCGGCGACGCGTACCTCGTCCAGACCGCTTAGCAGCTTCTCGGCGCGGCGGGCCATGTTCTGCGCGGCGACGGTCTTGGTCGCCTTGGCCCGCATCTTGTCGGCCTGGGCCATCAGCGCGCCGGCCTTCTTCTCGGCGTTGGCCCGCTCCCGGCGGCGGCGCCGCTCGTCGGTCTCCCGCGCCTCCAGGTACGCCTTCCAGCCCAGGTTGTAGACGTCGACCACGGAACGGGTGGCGTCGAGGAACCAGACCTTGTTGACCACCGCCTCCAGCAGCGACGCGTCGTGGGAGATCACGATCAGGCCGCCCTTGTGGCTGGCGAGGAAGCCGCGCAGCCAGGTGATCGAGTCGGCGTCCAGGTGGTTGGTCGGCTCGTCGAGCAACAGGATGCCGCCGCCGTTCTCGCCCGCGTCGCGGAACAGGATCCGGGCCAGCTCGACGCGCCGGCGCTGACCGCCGGAGAGGGTGCCGATGGTCTGGGCCAGGGCGCGGTCGGGCAGGCCGAGGTTGGCGCAGATCCGGGCCGCCTCGGCCTCGGCCGCGTACCCGCCGAGGGAGGCGAACTGGTCCTCCAGCGCGCCGTAGCGACGGACCAGGCGCTCGTCGTCGGCGCCCTCGGCGAGCTTGGCCTCCAACTCCTTCATCTGCGCCATCAGCACGTCCAGGCCGCGGGCGGAGAGCACCCGGTCCCGCCCGGTCACGTCAAGATCACCGGTACGCGGGTCCTGCGGCAGGTAGCCGATCGCGCTGCGCCGGTCGAGCTGCCCGGCGTACGGCTGCCCCTCCCCCGCGAGCACCTTCAGCGTGGTGGTCTTGCCGGCGCCGTTGCGGCCGACCAGACCGATCCGGTCACCCGGCTGCACCCGCAGCGTGGTGTCGGACAGCAGGATCCGGGAACCGGCGCGCAGCTCCAGGCCGGTGGCAGTGATCATGTCGGGTACTCGCTCTCGGGTTCCAGAAGGGCTGACTCAGGGCACGCGAAAGCGCCGGCGGGTCAACACTTCCCGTCGGCGCGGGGCCGTTCAGCCTTCGCAGCGCAGCACGGGGCAAGTGTAGCGGGCAGCCCCTACCCTGTTTCCCGGGTTACCGGGCAAGATCATCGGGTACCGGAACCGCCATCCGGACCCGGTCCGGTACCGCGCCCACCACACACGGACAAATCGGTGATCGGGGTCAACATGGAGCTGAACGAGAACGCGGAGATCGACACCAGCCAGGTGGACGATCAGCGAGGGGGCGGTGGAGGCGGCGGGCTGGGCCTGCCGTTCCCGATCGGCGGCGGCGGGATCCTGGGCATCGTCATCGCCGTCCTCGTCGCCCTGGTGGGCGGCGGCGTCGGCCTCAACGCCCTGGGTGGTGGTGGCGACTCCGGTCACGGCGACAACACCGCGCTGGCGCAGAAGTGCGCGGCGAAGGACGCGCTCAAGCAGCTCGACTGCCGCAACACCCTCTACGTCAACTCGATCCAGGCGTACTGGCGTACCGCCATGCCGGAGGCCTTCGGCCAGCAGTACCGGGCGACCAAGACCGTCTTCTTCAGCCAGGCCGTACGCACCGGCTGCGGCGCGGCCGACTCCGGCGTCGGGCCGTTCTACTGCCCGGCCGACCACCTGGTCTACATCGACCTCAGCTTCTACCGCCTCCTCGCCGACCAGCTCGGCGCGAAGGGCGAGTTCGCCCAGCCGTATGTGCTGGCCCACGAGTACGGACACCACGTGCAGAGCCTGCTCGGCACCGAGGCGCAGATGCGCCGCCAGCAGCAGCGCGACCCGGCCAACGCCAACGCGCTCTCGGTGCGGCTGGAGCTGCAGGCCGACTGCTACGCCGGTGCCTGGGCGAAGAACGCCAGCGGCACCGGGGACGCGAAGGGCCAGAAGATCTTCAAGAGCATCACCGAGCAGGACATCCAGCAGGCGATCGACACCGCCGAGAAGATCGGCGACGACGCGATCTCCAAGCGCGCCGGCCGCCCGGTGAACCCGAACGAGTTCACCCACGGCCGCTCCCAGGACCGGATGTTCTGGTTCACCAAGGGCTACTCGACCGGCGACCCGAAGGCCTGCAACACCTTCAGCACCGGCCGCTAACCCTTGATCAACTCGGTGTGCGGCACATTGTGGTCACCCCTGATGGGGAGACCACAGTTTGCCGCACATCGAGTCGATCATGCGCCTCAACCGAGCAAGGGCAGCGTCGCTCAGGGCTTCCGCATCCAGGTCTTCGGGTCGGTGACGAAGATGCCCTTGCCCTGATGTCGCCGGATGACGGCCAACGCCTCCAACCGGACATAGACCATCTGGATCGTGGATGTGCCCACCTTGTAGTCCGCCGCCATCTGGGCAATCGACGGCAGCTTGTCCTCGGGCTTGAGTCTCTTCGCCTTGACGGCAGCGATGACGTCATCGGCGATGCGGATGTAGTCAGGTGTTGTAGGCATGGCGCTCCTTGCGTGGCACGCCAATTCGATCACGAAACGCCCGCGGCCGACAACAATCAGTGGTTGACTCCAACGACTAAGCCGTTAGGGTGAAAACCGAGTCGCTCCTCGCGTGGCAACGAGTTCGGCCCGACGGCATGGAGGTGCTCTCCGACGCGCTGCCGCTGGACGCCGACGGCCTGGAGAAGTGGATGGCTGCTCGATC
>NZ_JBEYIX010000050.1:0-43472 GCF_040636055.1 Micromonospora sp. NPDC006766
TGCTCGCGGCCGGGACGCACGGGCGAGGTCCAGATGGGCCAGCCGTCGCCGACGGTGATCACCTGGACGTTGCCGCCATGGTTGTCGTGCTTGGCAGACCACCAGAGATCCACGCCCGGTGTCGGTCCGGGGGTGCGGCACCGGTCGGTTTCGATCAGTGTGCCGTCGATGTTGATATGGGAGTAGCCGGCGGCCTTGGCAGCGAGGAGGGCGCCGTGCAGGCTGGGTGCCTGTGCGGCGAGCACGTCGATGGCCTCGTGCAGGTAGTCGTAGCTGGTGGACACGCTGATCTTGTTGTCGGCGGCGAGTTGCTTGATCCGGGTGCCGTCGCAGAACCAGCGCAGGGCCAGGATCGCCTGGTCACGGCAGGTCAGTGACCGGGTTCGGGCGCGGGTGCCGCGGCGGGTGCGTTCGGCGTCCAGCAACCCGGCCAGACGGTTCACCGTCTCCTCGCGTACCGGCAGCACAGCCGTGTATGTGACACTCATGTCGACGCAGGACCTCTACGAAGTTGATCTGTGGAAGGACCACTTCGTACCGAGGTTCTGCGTCTTCTCTTCGTACCGGACCTGATCTGGCGCGTCTCACGCCTTCCCGGCATTCCAGGCAGCTACTGACTGCTACCACCCGCTTGCGCGGAATGGCTCAGTTGCCGGCTGGCTCGTCAACTTTGAGAAGTTCTCCGGCCACGCCGGGGACGAGCACGACTTCAGCGGCATGACTCGACCGTCAATTCGGGCATGCGACAATTCCTACCCACGTCCCGAGCACGCCCTGGTCGACGCGGTCAGAGATCTGGCGATACCGGCCGTACTGGAGGACCCGGAGGCGACTGTAGAGGTGCTCCTCCGCTCGGGCATGCAACTGCTCCGCAAGATAGCGATGTTCGCTGTTGCCGAGGCGATCCGCCAACGTATCGATGCAGGCACCGACGCACGGTACCTGCTTGGCGTCGCCGAACGATTCCTCGGCGACGAGGCGTCCGACAACGACCACCTGCGGGTCGAGTACGCCGAGCTTGCACAGGCGGTTGCGACGGTCGATTCGAGCGCGCTGAACGTCATCAACAAGTTCATCGCCTACGCACACGCAGAAGATCGGCGGTGGATGCGTGAACGCCTCGTCGACCCGGACACGCCCGAGGAAGAGGCCGAGGTCCAGATCCAGGAGCGCGCTGACCGCTACAAGCATCGCTGGCTTTCTGCGATTGGCGCTGATGCTCTGCCGCCCCAGCTGCGCACCGAGTTGGCCGCGTTGGATGCGCGCAACGGCACGGTCGAGGGAGCGCTCACCCCCTCGGGCATGATCACCAGCTGGACTGGGCCAAACCCGTACAGCACCCAAGATGAGATGGCGGCAATGAGCCCTACCGAGCTTGTCGCTCACCTTGCGAGCTGGCAGGACACGGGGGACGGCTGGGGACCTGAGCCCTCTCATGAAGGTCAAGGACGAGAGCTCGCGGGGCTCTTGACCACGAACCCCCACGCCCTAGCCGGCGTCACGGATCTCATCGAGCAGCTCCGGCCAACCTACCTGCGCGCCATTCTCCAAGGATGGGAGGCAGCCCTCAAGGCGGACATTGAACTCGATTGGTCACAGGTCGCCGCGTTGATTCGCGACGTGCTAGCGCACGAGGACGAGTCGCCCTTCCCTGTCGAGGGCGGCACGATGGATGACGACAAAAACTTCCGTTGGGCGAAGAAAGCCGCGGTCGGGCTTCTGGAGGAACTCGTCAAGAAGCGCGACGGCGTGGCGATTCCGGACCACTCAGTAGCTCAGTTTGCGAAATTGCTGATCGACGACGCCGACGACGACGACGCTTGGGCGGAGTACGACGCGTATGAGGTGGGCGACAACAGCTGGGACCCACTCACCATGTCGCTCAACTGGCAATGGCCTAGCCGACTGCGGGCGTTGATCTACCTGGCCACCCGGTCCAAGCAAGCGCCCTGGAAGCCGAGCGCGATGGCAGCGATCGAACGAGAGCTCGCGCGAGATGACAGGCACGGTGCTGGCCGTGCAGTGCTCGGCGAGAACACGGGCCGCCTCCTTGTTGACTCGCCGGAGTGGCTGAAGGACCACCTCGAAGAGTTCTTCGGCTCTGAACATGGCCTATCCGTTCAGCAGCAGATTGCCTTGACCACGGCTCTTGCCATGCACTACTACCACCGCGATTTGTACGACCTACTAAGCGGTCCGATGATTGCTGCGATTGACGTCGGCGCCGCGCTCGTCCGTGGATGGCCTAGTGAGTCCAATCCTGTCCAACGGATTGGCGAATGGGCCGTCGATGCACTGATATACGGCCATAAGACGGCCGACGATCCGGTTGTCCAAGCGTTCTTCACGGCGGCCGATGCCAAGATCCGCGGCGAGGCACTCGGCGTTATCGCTTGGTCGTTCTTCCGTGCTAGCCATGTTGATGATGAGATCCGCGATCGGTTCGGAGACCTCTGGGACGAGCGCTTCCAGCACGTCAAGGATCATCCGGAGGACCATGAAGAGCTGATGGGCTTCTACTGGACCGCCAAGGGCGACAAGTTTCCGGTCCAATGGTGGTTGCCAAGGCTGAGGGAGGCATTAGAGCTGGAGCCCGCGATTGCGACGGAGCGATACATGATCGGTAAGGACCTGGCGCAGGCCTCTACGGTCGACCCGGCGACTGCTTTCGCGGTGCTCAAACTTCTCCTAAACGGGCGTAGCGCGGGCGGCATGGTGTCCTATGACCTCACACGGAATGCGGTGCCAGTGGTGATTGCGAACGCCATGACGGCTGGAGACACTGCTCTGAAGTCGGCCGCAGAGGCCTATATGAACGACCTCGGCGCGAAGGGGAACCTCGAACTGGAAGCGGAGGTCCAGGCCGTTCTCGATGGGGCGGTGACCATCGCGGATATCGATGACTGAACATTTTCAAACCTGATCTTACTGGGCAGGCGTGCATGACGGCTCAGTGATCGATGAGGGTAACGATACAGATGGGACAGAACGTGGGGACGGACCGCCGTCCCCACCGTTCCTTGCCCTAGGGCCCCTGGCTGATTCTGCGCCAGAAGCGGAGTCACTCCCACCATCTCCACCAGTTCTCTGGCGCGGGCTGGGCGGGCACCTCCGGCGATGAGCGGTGTCGTTTCTCTCCGAGATCCCCGCCCGCAGCGCAGTTGCGGAATGGTCCGTCGTCGCCGCACAGGATGGGCAGTTGGTGGTCGAGTTCGCGCAGCCAGGGAAGCATGCCGGTCATCTGCAGGCGGGCCTGTTCCCAGCAGTACCACAGGGCAGTCAGCCGGGTCACCGCCTCATCATGGCGCCACCACTGCTCGCACCAGTGCCAGCGGTTCAGGCCGACCTCGCCGACCGGGCGCGGGAAGGTCGGCAGCAGGTACTTGGTCACCCACTCCTCGACCGTCGAGTACAGCGGTGGCTGGTCCTCCCCGTCGCCGTCCTGAGTGCGTTCGACCTGGACCTGCTGCAGGTCGGCGACCTGCGCCGCCAGTCTCGCCACCTGGGCGACGAGTTCCTCGAGTTGCGTAGCGGCGGCCATGCGGGTCCGCTGCGATGTGCTGTCCGTCATCGTGCCGGGCCTCGGGTCGGCACAGCGGTGACGGCCGGGGCGGGTTGTTGCCCTGCGATCGCCGGGTTGACCTGGGCCACGCGTAGCTTCGGGAAGGCCTGCGCCCAGGGTGGCGTCGGGACGGTGCCGGTGTTGCGGACGGCAGCCGCGGTGGCGACGGTGTGGTCGGCGTTGTCGTCGTGGAGCACGCTGGCTGTCTGCCCGGCCGCGTGCTCGTCGCCCGGGGTGCGGGGGTTGTCGACCGTCCCGGCGTCGCGGATTCCTTCGCCGCGTTCGGCGGCCGCCCGGCCTTGCAGGTCGCGGGCCAGGGCCTCCTCCACGTGGCTGTAGGCGAGGCGGATCGCCTCGACCGGCCGGCCGTCGGCTTCGCCGGCCCTGATGGCCTGGTTCATCTCGGCCGCGAGGTCGCGGAGCAGCTGCACCGGGTCGCCCGCGGGGAGCTTCCCTGTGGCGCGCCACTGGCGCTGTAGCTCGTCGAGGGCCTCCGGCCGTACGTGCTCGGCCAGTTTCATCGCCTCCTGCCGGACAGCGGCGTCGAAGTCGTCGACCAGCCCACTGCCGCTCGGTGGCAGTGCGGCTGGGCCGTCCGGGGTAATCCTCGGTCGGTTGGGTGTGCTGGCGTGGGCCCGAGCGCTGCCGTGCTGGCGGTGGCCGGCGCGGGCATCGCTCTCCCACACCTCCCGCGCGGCGGCGCGCATAGCCTCGGGAAGCGGCACTCCTGCCTGTCTATGGCGCTCGTAGGCGGCCATCAGATCTGGGCGAATCTGGCGTAGCCGTTGCTCGGCGAACTCTGCCGCCCGCCGGGCTACCGGGTCGCTGCTGGCGTGGATCGTCGCGGTTCGCCAGATAGCGGCGGCTTCGGCGAAGGTGGCCTTGTTGACCAACCAGTCGCCGTCCAGCGACGCCGCCATGCGTTCCCGGTCCGCGCGTACCTTGGCGGCCAGCCGGTCGGCTTCGCGTCGAGCCGTCGCGGCGGCCTGCTCACGCTGGGCCTCGCGTTCCCGTTCGGCGGCCTTGTTCTGGATGCCGACGGCAGCCCAGCGGGCACCGGCTTCGCCGACGGTCGCCACCGTCGCCAGCCCCTGCAGGAACTGTTGGCGGGTCTCGGCCATCGGGTCTTCATGTTGCTCCGGGCGCGGCACATGCACCTCCCCTGCTTATTCAACGGCCGCGCGCGGCACGCCGGCCGCCTCCCACTGTCGGCTCGGGCGTTGCCGCGGGAGTTAGCGGCGGCGCTACCACCTGTTGCCGGCCACCCGCTACCAGCCGCAGCGCGCCGGCTGCGGCCCGGGCCGCCTCGGCCTGGTGTAGGCGCTGCTGGGCCTGCCGCAGACCCTCGAGGGCATCGGCAAGCCGAGCCAGGTCCATCACCAACGCGAGAGCAGCGACCGCGTCCTCGTCACCGGAGATACGGCCCATCAGCGCTACCAGCCGCGCCATCGCGCGCAACTCCTGGGAACGGCCAGTGGACCGGCGTACTCGTCCGTACAGGTCCCGGGCCGCCCGGTCGAAAACTTCGGCTGCCCGGTGCAGCTGCCCGCGCCGGTCGCCCTCCACCGCGTACGCCAGGCTAATCAGCAGGTCAGCAGCGGCGACGGCGGTCGCCTGCGCCCGACCGGGTGCGGTACGGGCATCCCGGCGAATGTCCTCGGCGGCCGCGGAAACAGCGGCGGCGGCCTGGCGCATCGCCTCGACCCGTTCAGCCCGACCCACGGCCGGCGCCGACAGCGGCTTCGGGGCGCCCCACCGCAGCCGCAGCTTCGGCAACGTCAGGTCGGGCGCCAACCGGCCCCCGCCGAAGTACACCGGTTGCCCGTCCGCTGTGTGTCCGCCGGGGAGTGCCACTGCGTACCCGGTGATCTGCCGGGGGTCGGTGCTGCTGTGCCGGACTCGCACCAGCACGCCTGTCTCGCGCAGCCGGGCGAAGAACTCCTCCTCCGACCCGACGGCGGCCACGGCCGTGCGTACGCGCCGGCGCAGCTCATCACGCGGCGTTCGAGCGCGGCCGGTACGACGGGCCTTGCTGACCTCGACCGGGTGGGGACGACGATGGGCGGTGCGGTCCGCTGGCGGAACCCGGCGGTGCAGGTTGTAGCGGCGGGCCACGTTGTAGGTGGCCTTTACGCAGCGCGGGTAGTCGTTGCGCAGCCAGTCGGTACGGCCGTCCTCGCGCACGAGCGTGGCGACGATGTGCACGTGGTCATCGGCATGCCGCATCGCGATCCACCGCAGGCCCGGATCGGTGGCGGCGGTGGCGACCCCCACCTCGGTGAGCATCTGCTCCACCATGCTCGCCCACGTCGTGTCGCTGATGCTGCGATGCCGGTCCTCGGGCGCCAGCCGCATGCTGGCATGCCACACGAACTTCTTCGGCGGCCGGTAGCCGGCACGAACCGGCTGCTCCAGCAACGCCGTCAACGCACGGAAATCGCGCCTGCCCGTGGCGATGACTTCGGGCTCCAGGTCGGCCAGGAGGCCCGCGCCGTCCCAAGCGGCCACCAGGTGCGGGTTGACGTGTTCCTCCGCCTTGCCCGGGCCCCACAGGTAGCGCAGCAGCCCACCCACCCTCGACCCGCGCCGGTGCACCCGCGTGATCACCGCAGCCTCCTATCGATCAGAGAGATCACCTCGTCGAGCCGGGCCACCGCGGCCGCGCACAACCGGACAGCCTCGGCAGCCCAATCGGGCAGCTGACCGGTGGCGTTGAACGAGGCGGCGGCCTGGTTGACGTTGTTACCGAACATCGCCACGGCGCGGCGCGCGGCGAACAACTCATGCTGCAGATCGCGCAGATCGCCAGTCGCGTCACCGGGGGCTTGCCCGGCGGAGGCTGCGGCGACGGCGGCCTTCGCCGCGTAGCCGGTCGGGGTCAGCTGCGCAGCGGCCGCCGCCCTGTCAATCGCCGCCTTCTCCTCATCGGACAGCCTCAGCAACACCGCGTGCGGGCGAGCCGGCCGGCTGTGAGTACGATGCCGGACCTTGCGAGGCGGGGCGGGCTCGTCGCTGTCCATCCTCGCCACTGTGCGCCCCCGGCGTTGCCGGCGGCGGCAGCGCCAGCGGTTACCAACGCCGTACCCGGCCGGCTCGGCGGACATGCCCGCCCCCCATTGCCAATCTGCGACCGCGCCCGGTCGCAGATTGATAAGCAATGGCCATATCTTGCTCCGCTGTGCGGGGTTCGTCTGGACGGAGCCTGCGCAGGCAGTGTGTCGCGTCCACGCGGACCTTGCGGAGTCCGGACCTACCTTGCGGGTGGTCTTGCGGAGTCCGGATCTACTTTACGTGGCTGCTACAGGGCGGCCGCTCAGCCGATTCGTCGATGGATGCGGGCCGATTTGCATATGGCGCAGATCACACAACCTGCACGTGGGGGCTTCCTGAGTTCCTGGCGCTCCTCGGCGGGGGTTGCGTCTCTGACCTGGCTGACATCGCGATGCAGGGCCCCATGGCGCCTCCTGATAGCCGCCGAAGCGCGTGGGCCTTTATGGAGCTGAATCGGCTTCTGGGGGTGGTCGATGTTGGCAAGAAGCGGCTCGTTTAACGGTCCGGCTTTCCATACCGTGACCGCATGCCCGAGTTGATTCTGCCGACCATCCGCCTGCACGCCGCGTTCTTGGAATGCCGCGATGACTGGGGCCCTGGCCTCCACGAGGACGGCTTCGGCCTGGGGGTCGACGACGACGTGGACTCGCCCGAAGGCTTCGCCGCTTGGGTGCACGAGCGGGTCCGACTGACCCATCCGGCCGGCGACCCGTGCCCGGACGAACAGCACGGCTCACCCCGGTGGATTGTCGAGAACGGCCACGTACTCGGAGGAATCGCCCTCCGGCACCAGTTCGACGACGAGATCGGCCAGATCGGCTACGGCGTCCGGCCCTCCGCGCGCCGCCGAGGGCTGGCAAGTTGGGCACTCGGCGAGATGCTCAAGGAGGCTCGCGTCGTCCTGGGCCTGGACCGCGTCCTCATCCGTTGTCTGGCCGACAACATCGCGTCGGCCCGGACGATCGAACGCAACGGCGGCGTCCTCGAAAGCATCCGCGACACCGAGCACGGTCCAGTGAGGCGCTACTGGATCGCCTTAGATCGATGACGGGTCACGCGCT
This sequence comes from Micromonospora sp. NPDC006766, assembly GCF_040636055.1. Lineage (NCBI taxonomy): Bacteria > Bacillati > Actinomycetota > Actinomycetes > Micromonosporales > Micromonosporaceae > Micromonospora > Micromonospora sp. NPDC006766. The sequence continues at coordinate 7,675 of NZ_JBEYIX010000050.1, forward strand.
GTGCACGGCAACCCCGCTGAAGCCGAATCTAGGAACTACTCGTCTTAGTACGGCAGCCCGGGTTCGTTATGTAGATGCTGGTTGATGGATCGGTTGGGTGCGGCGGCGGTAGTGGCTGGTCCGGGCGCGTGCTTGGTGTTGGCGTCGCCAGTGTGACCAGGTCAGCCAGTGGCTGATCGGGTGGACGGTGTTGGTGATCAGCTTCGCGAAGAGGTGGCGGATTTCGGGCAGGGTCAACGGGATCACTGTCTGGTCGGCTGCGGGATGGTCGTCGTGTTCGCGGGCGGCGATCACGGTCAGGATGGCCTGGGCGAGCATGACGAGGGTGACGTGTCGGTGCCAGGCGTGCCAGCGGCGTACCTGGGGTTCGTCCAGGCCGATGGTCTTGCCGGTCTGGAAGCAGGTCTCGATGGACCATCGGGTTCCGGCCACCCTGACCAGCACACGCAGCGGAACTGGCTGGGGTGACCAGCAGCGGTAGAACGCCAGCTCGCCGTCGCTGATCCGGCGGCGGATCAGCAGGGCGTGCTGCCCCGGAGTCTCGTCGGCGGGCGGGGTGATGCTGATCCAGGCCCAGTCGTAGTCGCGGGCGCCTTTCGACCCGGCCCCGGCGGACAGCCGGTTCCACGCCCGGCTCGGCAGGTCGGCGGTGAGCCGGTCAGCGCGGACCGGGCCGTCGACCGGGCGGGCGGTGACCCGGTGGCTCTTGGCCACGGCTAGGACGTAGCCGATCCCGCGGGCTTGCAGGTCGCGGCGGAGCTGCCGATCACCGCCGTAGGCCTCATCCGCAGTGGCCCATGCCGCAGGCACGTTCGCCTCGAGGGCGCGGGTGAGCATCCGCCGGGCCAGAACGAGCTTGGTGGCGAACTCGACATCAGCCGGGATGCCGGCGGCGGCGCACCGATCGGGGTCGTCGGTCCACGCCTTGGGCAGGTAGACCTCCCGGTCGATCAGCGTGTAGCCGCCTGGTGCGGCATAGGCGAGGTAGACGGCGACCTGCGCGTTCTCCACCCGCCCCGCGGTCCCGGTGTACTGCCGCTGCACCCCGACGGTGTGTATACCCTTCTTCAGGTCACCGGTGTCATCAAGGATCAACACCCCGGCCGGGTCGCCGAGGGCGTCGATCACGTAGCCCCGCACGTCGTCACGCACCGTGTCGGCGTCCAGACCGCCTCGCCCAACAGCCGCTGCATCGCATGCGGCGATGCGTCCCCAGCCTGCTCAGCCAACTGCCAACACGACCGCGTGTCCACATCCGACAACAGCCCGAGCAGGAACGAGCGGGCCTGCCGGCGCGGCTCGACCCGGGAGAACCGGCCCGCGATCCACGCGAACCCGGTGTCGAACTCCGCCAGCCACCCCTCGGCGTCTACGCTGTGCCCAGCGGCCGCCGCACGATCTTCACTTGTCCTCACAAACAGTGCATGATCAACCGGCGGCCGTCTGCATGCCCGCAGACACGCCGACCAGCCCAAGCCAGGCTCAACTCATCGCCGGCCATCTACATAACGAACCCGGGCTGCCGTATTAGGCCAGTGTGACCCCGGGAGGTGCGGACCGTGTTGGATTTGAAGCTGTACCGGGACGCGCTCGCACTGCCGGGGTTGCGGCCTCTGCTGCTCGTCGCGATCCTGGCCCGGGTGCCGGTGGCGGCCACCGCGGTGGTGATGACGCTGCACGTGCTCGATCTGGGCCGCGGTTATTTCGCCGCCGGCCTGGTCGGGGCCGCGATGACGGTCGGTTCGGCGCTCGGCGCACCACTGCTCGGCCGGCTGGTCGACCGGCGTGGCCTGCGGCCGATGCTGCTGCTGACCACGGCGGTCTCGGCGCTGTTCTGGGCAACAGCGCCGGCCCTGCCGTACCCGATGCTGCTCGGTGCCGCGTTCGTCGGCGGGCTGCTCACCCTCCCGATCTTCTCCGTGATCCGGCAGTCGATCGCCGCGCTGGTCCCGCCGACCCAACGCCGTCAGGCGTACGCCCTGGACTCGATGTCGGTCGAACTCAGCTTCATGATCGGGCCGGCAGGGGCGGCGGCCCTGGCCACCAGTGTCTCGCCAACCCTGACCATGTACGCCGTCGGCGGCGGCATCGCGCTGGCCGGACTCACCCTACTGGTGCTCAACCCACCAACCCGGGCCCAGGACGAGCAGACGACGCCAGCGCAGCCACTGCCCCGCCGGCAGTGGCTGACCCCACGACTGATCGGACTGCTCGCTGGCGGCGCGGCCAGCACGCTGATAATCGCCGGCACCGATGTGACAGTGGTGGCGGTACTGCGTGACGCCGGTCAGATCGACTGGACCGGTGTCGTGCTGGCGCTCTGGGCCTCGTACTCGCTGGTCGGCGGCTTCACCTACGGAGCGCTGCCCCGCCCGGTGCCGTCGCTGACCCTTACCCTGCTACTCGGTCTGGTCACCATTCCGGTCGGTCTGGGCAGCGGCGAATGGTGGCTGCTCGCCCTGGTGCTGCTGCCATCCGGGGCACTCACCGCGCCGACCGTAGCCGCCACCGCCGACGCGGTCAGCCGACTGGCGCCGGCAAGCGTACGGGGTGAGGCGATGGGCCTGCACGCCTCGGCGATGACGGTGGGACTGGCGCTCGGCGCCCCGCTGGCCGGGGCGGTGATCGATGCCTCCGCACCGGCCTGGGGCTTCACCGCGACGGGCCTACTCGGCGCGCTGATCGCGCTGGCAGTGCTGCCGACCGAGTTGCGTCACCGGCGGTCCGACTCCGCCGCCGAAGCCACCATCACCCCCACCGCCGCTCCCACACCCGATTCCGCCCCCGTCCGATCATCGAACTAGACGAGTGAGTCCGCGGCATCTGATCAAGGCGGACTACGCTGCTGCGATGCCGTTTGAACCGGGCAAGGTCATCAATCGCCGCTATCTGCGCGGGCCGTGGTGTACGTGGGTGCAGCCGATGCGCGTCATCGCCGACAACGAGGACGGCCTGCTGCTCTGGCATTCTGCCGGCAGTGACTTCGCCCGGCTTGTCGATGCCGACGGCAAGACTCAGCACGAGGTCACCGTCGATCAGATGCGTGACCCGAAGCTGACGGTCCTGACCTGGCAGACGTACGACATTCTGGTCCTCATGCCGCCGCAGGCCGCCTACTCGGTGTGGTGGTTCTTCCGCGACGGCACCTTCGACGGCTGGTACGTCAACCTCGAGACGCCCTACCGCCGGCAGCCCGACGGCGTGGACACCAACGACCTCGTCCTCGACATCGTCGTAACCCCGGACCGGCAGTGGGAGTGGAAGGACGTCGACGAGCTCAACGAGCGCATCGGAAACGCCCTCTACTTCGACAGAGCCACGGCCGACGCCGTCCGCGCCGAGGGAGAACGGCTCATCAAGCTGGTCACGGCCGGCGACTTCCCCTTCGACGGCACCTACACCGACTTCCGTCCTGACCAGCGCTGGCCAATGCTGCGGCTCCCTGCGACCCTCGACCCGCAGCCCGGGCTGGCCGACTAACAGGTCATCCAGCACTGGGTACGGCTGAGGCACTGGGTGCATATTTCGCGAACGCCGTGGCGGTCAGCCTGGGCGACAGTGCGGGGTAGGGCGGCCATGTCACCTCCCAGGCGTATCACCTTGCCAGGTTGGGGGATGTATCGGGTTGCGCCCTGGTGGCAGCCTGTGACGCTTGAGCACACCCACCACATGAGAGGGATGCGATGGGCTGGATCAAGGACGCCAAGGCCAACGCGATCGCGCAGGAGGCCGCCAGGGCTCGCGAGGAGGGCCGCACGGTGTTCGTGGCCCGCATCAACAACCCGGCGACCGGGCATGTGATGTCGGGGTCGGTCGCTGGTGTGGCGGAGCAGATCGAGGCGGTGGAGGCTCAGGGCTGGCTGCTGCACCAGATGTCGTACTGCCAGGACAAGCGGGGCGGCGTGGAGGGGTACTACTTGTTTCGGCCGCGCCGTTGATCGGGCGCGCGGAATAGACCAGCCGCCCGAGAACAGTTGGGAACGGACGGACCCCGGCACGGTAGTGGTGGTGGGCAACCGCCGGCGGCTACCGCGGCGTTACCAGCGTTCTGGGTCACGCCGCTACCGGCGACGGGTAGCGCCACAAGCAACGCCGGAACCCGATGGTCGTGTCGAGGCATGTCGAAGTGTGCCTCTCCAGCCGGACGCCCTCGGCGTCCACTCCCCTCGACCTAAGGAGCAGGGTGATGATCGCCAGCACTCTCAACCGGGACGAGCTACTCCAACTACCCGCGGTGGTCGACCTCGCGACCGCCGCCCGCGCTCTCGGTGTGGGCCGCACGAAGGCTTACGACCTTGCGAAGAGCGGCGCCTTCCCCTGCCCCGTGCTTCGGATCGGAACTTCGTACCGCGTGCGCACGGCGGACCTGCTCAAGCTCGTTGGCGTCGAACGGCAGGAAGCCGACCAAGCCGCCTCGGGTCAGGGCCGGCAGTAACTACGCCGACCTCTGAGGCCCGCCCGCTTCAGCCTCGTCGGGCGCAGCGGCAGCCCACGCCGGCCGGTACCGCCCGGCGAGCACGTCGTCAACGAGCAACGCGAGTATCCCGGACGGCGTGAGGTCAGGCCGCAACACCGCCAGCCTCTCTATCTCCGAAGGCGTGAGCCGGATCTTGACCTGCTGATCCCGCTTCTCTCGCGCGGGCAACGGTGGCAGGTTGTCGGCGACAGGACGCTGTCGCGGCATGCCTCAACTCCTCGGCGAGCGGCTTAGACGGCTGGATGACGAGTCGAGGTTCCCACATCCCACATCGCCCACCACCATCCGCCACCGCGCGGACAAATCCGTACCGATATTAGGTACCGAAAGAAGGTACCATTATCTCATGACCAACCGCTGCCTCAGGCGTTGACGCCAGAGCACCAGCGCACCCCCCAACGGAAGGAACACGACCAGCGTGAGTACCTCGGACCCGATCAAGAAGATCACTCTTCGCAGCGGCAAGACCCGCTATCGGTTCGTCATCGATGTCGGGCGCAAGTCGGACGGACGCCGGGACCAGCGGACGTACACCTTCGACACCAAGAAGGAAGCCAGGGCCGAATACGCCCGGATCAAGCACGAGACCGACCGCGGCACGTACGTCAAACCCGGCAAGATCACCGTCGACGAGTTCCTCGACGAGTGGTTGAAGTCGGCCACCCGCGACGTGGAGAAGGCAACCGCCGCCAACTACCGCGACGCGCTCCTGCCGGTCCGGGCCCGCCTCGGCGAACAGCCACTCCAAGAAGTCACCGAGGCCGACATCGAGGCCCTGGTCGACTGGATGCTGACGCAGGGCCGGAAACGCGGCGGCAAACCGGGAACGGGCCTGGGTGTCCGATCGGTGCGCCTCACGCTCGGCCGGCTCCGAACCGCGCTGAACGTCGCGGTTCGCCGTCAGCTCGTGGTGCGCAACGTCGCAGCGTTCGTCACCATCCCCAGGGCGGCGGCGAAGGCCGCTGCCGAGGCCCGGGCGGAGCACAAACCGTGGACCCAGGAGGAGGTAAAGACGTTCCTGACCGGCATCACGGGCGAACGCCTGTACGCCGTCTGCCTGCTGTCGATGATGGGCCTCCGACCCGCCGAGGTGTGCGGGCTGCGCTGGTCCGATGTCGACTTCGAGGCCGGCACGATCGCGGCCGGGGAGAACACCAGGACGCTCGTCGACGGCGAGGTCGAGGAGAAAGAGGCCAAGTCGACAGCCGGCAAGCGCGGCCTACCAATGCCCGCGACGGTAGCGAAGGCGCTCAAGGCCTTCCACACCAGGCAGAAGAAGGAACGCCTGAAGGCCGGCAACGCCTACGTCGACAGCGGCTACGTCCTGGTCAACGAACTCGGCCAGCCGCAACGCACCGACTGGCTCCGCCGCCGGGTGTACGAACTGATGGCCAAGGTCGGCGTACGCAAGGTCCGGCCGTACGACGCACGACACGCCTGCCTGACCTACCTGGCCGGCGCCGGAGTGCCCGACGTCGTGCTGGCCGCCTGGGCCGGCCACGCCGACGGCGGCACGCTCGCCAAACGGGTCTACGTCCACCCGGACAACAGCCACCTGAAGGTGGCCGCCGAGCACCTCGAATCAGGCCTGTTCGGGTGACTCCTACGCCCAGATTTCAGCAGTACGGGCGTACGTGATGAATTGTGAGACGAAACAGCAAGAAGGCCCTGATCCACCGAAGTAAATCAAGGCCTTGACCTGCTGAAACTCTGTCGGGACGGCCGGATTTGAACCGACGACCCCTTGACCCCCAGTCAAGTGCGCTACCAAACTGCGCCACGTCCCGATGCCCCCGCCGGGTCTTCCCTGCGGCAGCCGATACAGCTTAGCGCAAGATCTTCGCGCAGTGCGCAGGGGCCCCTCCCGCGTCGCAGGTACGCCACGCCACTCCCCGTAGAGCGTCCTAGGAAAGGAGCCGCCGAGGAGACTTCCCCGGCGGCTTCGGGACCGAAACTCAGCCGTGTGCCTTGCCGCGCCCGCCCGGGCCGAGCTTCTTGCGGGGGCGTACCGAAATCTCGATCGGGCTGCCTTCGAAGCCGAACTCCTCGCGGAGCTTGCGCTCGACGAACCGCTGGTAGCCGGCGTCGAGCGGACCGGTGGTGAACAGCACGAAGCGCGGCGGGGAGACGCCGGCCTGGGTGGCGAAGAGGACGCGCGGGGCCCGACCGCCGCGCACCGGGTGCGGGGTGGCCTGGACCAGTGCGGTGAGCCACTGGTTGAGCTGCGCGGTGGGGATCCGGGTTTCCCAGCTTGCCAGGGCCTTACGCAGGGCTGGGGCGAGCTTGTCGACGGCCCGGCCGGTCTGCGCCGACAGGTTGAGCCGAATCGCCCAGGGGATGCGGCGCAGCTCCCGGTCGATCTCCTTGTCCAGGTAGTAGCGGCGGTCGGCGTCGACCAGGTCCCACTTGTTGAAGGCGATGACCAGGGCTCGACCGGCTTCCACGACCATGGAGAGGATCCGCTGGTCCTGTTCGCTGATCACCTCGCTGGCGTCGAGCAGCACGACGGCCACCTCGGCGGCCTCGATCGCGGAGGCGGTGCGGAGGCTGGCGTAGTACTCGGTGCCGCTGGCCTTGCCGACCCGCTTGCGCAGGCCTGCGGTGTCCACCAGCTGCCAGGTCTCCCCACCGATCTCCACGAGGCTGTCGACGGGGTCGACCGTGGTGCCGGCGACCGAGTCGACCACCGCCCGATCCTCGCCGGAGAAGCGGTTGAGGAGGCTGGACTTGCCGACGTTGGGTCGGCCCACCAGGGCCACCCGGCGGGGGCCGCGCGGGCGGTTCTCGACCACGGTCGGGGCCTCGGGCAGCGCGTCCAGGATGGCGTCGAGCAGGTCGCCGGAGCCACGGCCGTGCAGCGCGGAGACCGCATACGGCTCGCCGAGGCCGAGCGACCAGAGGGCGGTCGCTTCCATCTCGATGGTGGTGTTGTCGGCCTTGTTCGCGACCAGGATGACCGGTTTGGCGGTGCGGCGCAGCATCTTGACGGCGGCTTCGTCGACGTCGGTCGAGCCGACCATCGCGTCGACCACGAAGAGCACCACGTCGGCGGTGACGACGGCGGTTTCGGCCTGCGCGGCGATCGCGGCGGCGCGGTCCTTCGCGTCGGGTTCCCAGCCGCCGGTGTCCACGACGGTGAACGCGCGGCCGTTCCACTGCGCGTCGTAGGGGACGCGGTCGCGGGTCACGCCGGGGATGTCCTCGACGACGGCCTGCCGGCGGCCGATGATCCGGTTGACCAGCGTCGACTTGCCGACGTTGGGCCGGCCGACCACAGCTACGACGGGCTGCGGGCCGGTCGGTTCACCGGCGTCAAGCTCCGGGTCGTGCAGCTCGACCCATTCTCCGACCTCACTCATGCCACGCCTCGTTCGGTGAGTAGTTCGCGCAGCTGGGCGACGACCTCGTCGATGCCCAGCTGGGTGGTGTCCAGCACGACCGCGTCGGGGGCCTGCTGGAGCGGGTTGACCTTGCGGGTCGAGTCGAGCTGGTCGCGGCGGGCCAGGTCGGCGGCGGTCGCGGTGACGTCGCTGGCGTCTTCGGCGCTGCGCCGCTGGGCGCGGGCTTCCTCCGAGGCGGTCAGGTAGACCTTCAGGTCGGCGTCGGGGGCCACCACGGAGGCGATGTCGCGGCCCTCGACCACGATCCGGCCGGCGTTGGTGATCATCTGTCGCTGGCGGGCGACCAGCAGTTCGCGTACGGCGGCCACGGCGGCCACGGCGGAGACCGCGCCGGTCACCTCGGCACCGCGGATCTCCTTCGCCACGTCGACGCCGTCGGCGGTCACGCCGTACCCCTCAGGGTCGGTGCCGATGCGCAGGTCGACGTCGCCGGCGACCTTGGCCACCGACTCGGCGTCGGTGAGGTCGACGCCGGAGCGCAGCACCGCCCAGGTGACCGCCCGGTACATGGCGCCGGTGTCGAGGTAACGGGCCCCGATGCGGACGGCGAGCCGCCGCGAGACGGTGGATTTGCCCGAACCGGATGGTCCGTCCACCGCGACCACGCACCGCCCGGTCGGTTCGTTCTGCCCCACCGTGTTCCTCCTCAGCCCGTACCTCGCGGGTCGCCGGTGTCTCCGGCGCCGTTGAGCGGATGTTCCTCGTCCATGATGCCCGCGCCCGTGGCGGGCCGGCGCGGCGACGTCGCCGGGCGCGACCGGCGACACCGTGGCTACTCCAGTTCGCCGCGCCACGACCTGGTGCTGTCGCGGGCCGCGAGGAAGCCTACCGGCACGCCTACCCGCAACGGCGGGTCAGTCACCCACCGCTTTGAACAGGGCGGCCACCTCGGCGTTGGTGAGCCGCCGGGTCCGCCCGGCGCGCAGGTCGCCGAGGCGGATCGGCCCGATCGAGGTACGGACCAGCCGGCTAACCGGATGCCCGACCTCGGCCAGCAGGCGCCGCACGATGTGTTTGCGCCCTTCGTGCAGGGCCAGTTCCACGTGGGCGGTTTTGCCCAGGGTGCCCGTCACCCGGAACGAGTCGACCCGCACCGGCCCGTCCTCCAGTTCGACGCCGGCTGCCAGGCGCTTGCCGAGGTTACGCGGGATCGGCCCGGCGACCTCGCACAGGTAGGTTTTGAGCACCCCGTACGACGGGTGCATGAGTCGGTGGGCGAGGGTGCCGTCGTTGGTGAGCAGCAGCAGGCCCTCGCTGTCCGCGTCGAGCCGCCCGACGTGGTAGACGCGCTGTTCGACCCGGTTGCCGAGGAAGTCCGACAGCGCGGCGCGTCCCTTTTCGTCGGCCATGGTGGAGACGACGCCGCGGGGCTTGTTCATGGCCAGGTAGACCAGCCGGGTGTCGGCTTGCAGCCGTTCGCCGTCGACGTGGATGACGTCGCGGGTCGGGTCGGCCTTGTCGCCGAGTTGGGCGACCCGGCCGTTGACGGTGACCCGGCGCCGGAAGATCAGGTCCTCGCAGGCACGCCGTGATCCCACCCCGGCGGCGGCGAGCACCTTCTGCAGGCGCTCGGCGTCCTCGTACACGGGGGCGTCGGGTTTGGGGGCACGGTCATCGCGTCGCATCGGCAAGCTCTTCTACGTCGTCGGGCAGGAAGGGGGCTAGCGGCGGCAGGTCGTCCACCGAGTTCAGTCCCAGCTTCTCCAGGAAAAGGGTGGTGGTCCGGTAGCGGAAGGCTCCGCTGTCCGGTTCGGTGCCGCATTCTTCGACCAGGCCGCGGGAGACCAGGGTACGCAGCACCCCGTCGCAGTTGACGCCCCGGATAGCGGAGATCCGCGACCGGGTCACCGGCTGCTTGTAGGCGACCACGGCGAGTGTCTCCAGGGCGGCCTGGGTGAGTCGTGCCGACTGCCCGTCCAGCACGAACCGCTCCACGTAGGTGGCGTATTCCGGGCGGGTGTAGAGACGCCAGCCGCCGGCGGCCCGGCGCAGTTCGAAGCCGTGTCCGGCGGCGGTGTAACCGGCCGCGATGTCCTCGAGCATCGGGCCGATCCGCTCCGGGGGCTGTTCCAGCACCTGGGCCAGGGTCAGCTCGCTGACCGGCTGGTCCACCACCAGCAGGATCGCCTCCAGCGCGCCGCGCAGTTCGGTGTCGTCGAGCGTCGGGGCGGGCTCGGGCGCGACCGTCGCCCGCCGTCGCCCCCGCTTCCCGGGTACGCCCGAAGTCGCCTCGTCCGCTGCCACCGACTCGCCGGCGCCGGCCGCCTCCGTCCCGGCCCCACCCGGCACTGTCCCCGACGCCACTCCCTCCTTCGCCCCACCGGACCCGCTCCCGCCGCTCTGCTCCGGGATCTTGGTGCCGTGCGGCCCCTCCAGAGGCCTGCCCGCACCACGGTCCGAAGCGGGCTGCGGCTCCGACTCGGCGACGGTGGAGATCGTGGAAGAGGAAAACCCCTCCGAGGGCTCTTCGCTTCCACGATCTGCGGCGGGGGCGGGCGCAGCGGCGGGGGCGGGTTCCTGGGGGGCGGGACGCTGCCACGGGGGGACCCAGGCGGCGGCCTGGTCGGCCAGCGAGTGGCCGTACTCCTCGTCGCTCATCAGGGCTCCTCCTGGGTCGTTGCCGGGTCGCCGCCGTCGGGCGCGGGCGGGGCGGCCGGCTCCGGGGAGCCGGCGTACTCGTCGATGGTCAGCGCGGTGCCGCCCTCGACGGGGCCGGTCCACCGCACGGTCAGCTCCTCCAGGGCCTGCTCCTGCACGAAGGCGACCAGCCCCTGCCGGTAGAGCTCCAGCAGGGCGAGGAAGCGGGCCACGACCTCCAGGGTGATGTCGCAGTCGGCGCAGAGCAGCGAGAAGGTGGCGGTGCCGGCGCGGCGTAGCCGGGCGGAGATGATTTCGGCGTGCTCCCGGACGCTGACCCGGACCATGTGCACGTGCGCGATGGACACCTCGGGTACCGGCTTCGGGGTCATCGCCTTCAGCGCCAGCTTGAGCAGTCGTTGCGGGCCGATGCCGAGCACCAGGTCGGGCAGCGCCTCGGCGTACCGGGGTTCCAGGGTGACCGCTCGGGGGTAACGCCGGCCGCCGACCGCCTCCAGGTCGGCCAGGTGCGCCGCGGCCTCCTTGTAGGCCTTGTACTGCAGCAGTCGGGCGAAGAGCAGGTCCCGGGCCTCCAGCAGGGCCAGGTCCTCCTCGTTCTCCACCTCGGCGGCGGGCAGCAGCCGGGCCGCTTTCAGGTCGAGCAGGGTGGCGGCGACCAGCAGGAATTCGCTGGTCTCGTCGAGGTCCCACTGGTCGCCCATGGCCCGGATGTAGGCGATGAACTCGTCGGTGACCTTGTGCAGGGCCACCTCGGTGACGTCGAGTTTGTGTTTGCTGATGAGCTGCAGCAGCAGGTCGAACGGGCCGGTGAAGTTGTCCAGCCGGACGGTGAACCGGCTGGTGTCCCCGGCGGGGTTGCCCGCGCCGGCACCGTCGACGTCCGCAGCCGGCTCGGTCGCTGGCGGGGCGGTGCCGGCCGGGGCGGCGGGCGGGTCGAGGGGCGGTGCGGTCACCGGAAAACCGTAGTCCACGGCAGGGACTCGCGACGTGCGACCTACCGCTCCGACTGGGCGGCGATCACCTCACGGGCCAGCTGGCGGTAGTTGCGGGCGCCGGAGGAGGCCGGGTCGAGGGTGGTGATCGGGGCGCCGGCGACGGTCGACTCGGGGAACTTGACGGTCTTGGTGATCACGGTCTGGTAGACCTTGTCCCCGAACGCCTCCACCACCCGCTGCAGCACCTGCCGGCAGTGGGTGGTGCGGCTGTCGTACATGGTGGCGAGGATGCCCTCGAGCTCCAGGTCGAAGTTGAGTCGCTCGCGCACCTTGTCGATGGTGTCCAGCAGCAACGCGACCCCGCGCAGGCTGAAGAACTCGCACTCCAGCGGGATGAGCACGCCGTGCGCCACGGTCAGCGCGTTGATCGCCAGCAGCCCCAGCGAGGGCTGGCAGTCGATCAGGATGAAGTCGTATTCCTTGCGGACCGACTTGAGCACCCGGGCCAGGGCCATCTCCCGGGCGACCTCGTTGACCAGTTGTATCTCGGCGGCGGAGAGGTCGATGTTGGCGGGGAGCAGGTGCAGCCCGGCGACGTCGGTCTTGATCAGCACGTCCTCGGCGGTGACGTCGTCCTGCATGAGCAGGTTGTAGACCGACAGGTCGAGGTTGTGCGGGTTGACGCCGAGACCGACGGAGAGCGCGCCCTGCGGGTCGAAGTCGACCAGCAGCACCTTGCGGCCGTATTCGGCGAGCGCGGCACCCAGGTTGATGGTGGTGGTGGTCTTGCCGACGCCACCCTTCTGGTTGGCCATCGCGATGATCCGCGCCGGGCCGTGCCGGTCGGTCGGCATCGGCTCGGGGATCGGCTTGCGCATCGTGTACGCGGCGGGGTCGGCCGGGCCGAGGTCGGCGCCGAGCGACGCCTGCTGCTCGCGGAGCTCCGACGTCCAGGTCTCGGCACGGTCCTCGTTGCCAGCCATGTCCTTGTTTGCCCCCTCCCGACGACCACCCGGTGTCGGAGCCGTCCGACGTCCCTCGCGGCGCCGCTGCGACCTCCGGTCTGCCGGCCCATGAGGTTCACGCCGATGCCGACTGTACGCCACCGGCCAGCAGGGCGTTCGGTAGCGGGTCGGCGTGTCGACCCGCTACGCCGCCGGGCGGGTGCACAGAGGTCAACCGCGGGCTCGTGGGTGGGCGGTCGCGTACACCTCGCGCAGCCGCTCCACGGTGACCAACGTGTACACCTGGGTGGTGGTCACCGAGGCATGGCCGAGTAGTTCCTGCACCACCCGCACATCGGCGCCGCCGTCGAGCAGGTGGGTGGCGTACGAGTGGCGCAGGGTGTGCGGGGAGACCGCGTCGGGGCCGGCGACCGGCAGGCCGGCCCGCTGCGCCGCGCCACGCAGGACGATCCAGGCGCCCTGCCGGGTCAGCGGGCCGCCGCGGGCGTTGACGAAGACCGCCGGGGTGCCCCGGCCGGCGGCGAGCAACGCCGGGCGGCCCCGGACCAGCCAGGCGCGCAGCGCCTCGACGGCGTACCCGCCGACCGGGACGAGGCGGGCCCGGCCGCCCTTGCCGCGCAGTAGGACGACTCCCTCGTCGACGTCCAGGTCGTCCACGACCGCGCCGAGCGCCTCGGAGATGCGCGCGCCGGTGCCGTACAGGAATTCCAGCAACGCCCGGTCGCGCAGCGCGCAGGGCGCCGCGTCGCCGGTCCCGGCGACCGAACCGGTGCTATCCAGCAGCCGGAGCACGTCGTCGACGGGCAGCGCCCGGGGCAGCCGGCGCGGCGGGGTGGGTGGGCGAACGTCGCGGCTGGGGTCGACGCCGGTCAGGCCCTCACGCAGCGCGAAGCGGTGCAAACCGCGGACGGCGCTGGCGGCGCGGGCCGCCGACGACACGGCCAGTGGCGGGTGGTCGGCGTCCCCGGCGCGCAGCCGGGCCAGGTGTGTCTCCACCTGGGCGGGCCCGACGCAGGACAGGTCGGTCACCCCCGCCGCGGCCAGGGTGCTCAGGTAGCGGTCGAGGTCGCGGCGGTACGAGGTGAGGGTGTTCGCGGACAGCCCACGCTCGACGGTGAGGTGGTCGAGGTAGCCGCGGACGGCGCGGCGCAGGGCCGGCGCGGGTTCCGCGCCGGCCCGGTCCGTGATCGCGTTCAGCTCAGCACCTCGGCCAGCGGCAGCACGTCCAGGTCGTGCGCCTCGGCGACCGGGCCATAGACGACCCTGCCGGCGTGGGTGTTCAGGCCCAGCGCCAGGGCCGGGTCGTTGCGCAGCGCCTGACGCCAGCCCCGGTTGGCCAGTTCGAGGGCGTACGGCAGGGTGACGTTGGTCAGCGCGTGGGTGCTGGTGTTCGGCACCGCCCCGGGCATGTTCGCCACACAGTAGAAAATCGACTCGTGCACCTTGTAGACCGGGTCGGCGTGGGTGGTCGGGCGGGAGTCCTCGAAGCAGCCACCCTGGTCGATGGAGATGTCGACCAGCACGCTGCCCGGTTTCATCCGGGAGACCAGCTCGTTGGAGATCAGCTTCGGCGCTTTCGCGCCGGGCACCAGCACCGCGCCGATGACCAGGTCCGCGTCGAGGACCGCCCGCTCGATCTCGTACGCGTTGGACGCGACGGTCTGCAGGTGGCCACGGTAGATGGCGTCGGCCTGGCGCAGCCGGGCCACGTTCTTGTCCAGCAGCAGCACCTCCGACTGCAGGCCGAGCGCGATCGCGGCGGCGTTCATGCCGGAGACGCCGGCGCCGATGACCACCGTCTTGGCCGCGTAGACGCCGGAGACGCCGCCGGGCAGCACCCCGCGTCCGCCGCCGGTGCGCATCAGGTAGAAGGCGCCCACCTGCGGGGCGAGGCGTCCGGCCACCTCGGACATCGGGGCGAGCAGCGGCAGCGACCGGTCGGGTAGCTCCACGGTCTCGTACGCGATGGCGGTGACCTTGCGGTCGAGCAGCGCGTCGGTGCACTCCCGTAAGGCGGCCAGGTGCAGGTAGGTGAAGAGCACCTGCCCCTCACGCATCCGGTGGTACTCCTCGGCGACCGGCTCCTTGACCTTGAGCACCAGCTCGGCGGCGGCCCAGACCTCGTCCGCGCCGGTGACGATCTTCGCGCCGGCGGCGGCGTACTCGTCGTCAGCGATGCTGGAGCCGACCCCCGCCCCGGCCTCGACGAAGACCTCGTGGCCGTGGCGGGTGAACTCGTTGACGCCCGCGGGCGTGATCGCCACGCGGTACTCGTGGTTCTTGACTTCGCGGGGAATTCCGACCTTCACGGTGCAGACACCTTCTTCCGGGGCTGCTCACCGCCCCCGACTGCGGCGCCGCGGCGACCCCTACGCCGGCGCGGTCCACCGGTCCTGCCGGCCGAAGTCTAGGCGCGCGGGCACTCCTTCGGCGGCCTGCACAGTGCCATCCGGTGCCCGATCGTGCTGACGATGTGTCAGGACCGGACCGGGCTGAGCGGTGGGGTTGGCAACAGATCCCGGTTTTGTGGGCAACCATACTCGAACATTCCCATGTATTGTGGTGGTGTGAAGCTGTCGGACTGGGCGCGCGAGCAGGGCGTGTCCTATCAGACGGCTTGGCGGTGGGTGAGGGACGGCAGGATGCCTGTTCCTGTCCGTCAGGCGCCGTCTGGTACGTGGATCGTGGAAGAGGCGCGGTCGGCGGCCGGTCGTGTGGTCGCCTACTGTCGCGTGTCTTCCAGTGATCAGAAGAGTGACTTGGACCGGCAGACGGTGCGGGTGGTGGAGGGGGCGAACGCCCAGGGCCTGGCCGTGGCGGAGGTCGTGACCGAGATCGGTTCCGGCCTGAACGGTAAGCGCCGCAAGCTGCATCGACTCCTCGCTGACCCGTCTGCGGCGGTGATCGTGGTCGAGCACAGGGATCGGCTGGCCCGGTTCGGGGTGGAGCATGTGCAGGCCGCGCTCGCTGCGACCGGGCGTCGTCTGGTGGTCATCGATCCGGAGGGATCCACGGACGGCCTGGTCGAGGATATGGCCGAGGTGTTGACGTCGTTGTGTGTCCGGTTGTATGGGCAGCGGGCGGGCAAGGATCGTGCTGCCCGCGCTCTGGCCGCCGCGACCGCCCAGGAGCCGTCGGTGTGAAGAAGTTCGAGCCGCGTCCGGGTTTCGTGGTGCAGGCGTTCCGTTTCGCGTTAGACCCGAACGCCGAGCAGGAGCAGCGGTTGCGGTCGCACTGTGGTGCGGCTCGCGCCGCCTACAACTGGGCCGTGGGCTGGGTGATGGCGTCGTGGTGGCAGCGCAAGGCGGAAGAGTCCTACGGCATCGGCGAAGAGGACCTGACACCGTGGCGGCCGTGGTCGCTGCAGTCGTTGCGGAAAGTGTTCAACGAGGTCAAGAAGATCGACCCGCGTTTCGCCGGCTGGTGGCAGGAAAACTCGAAGGAGGCGTACAACACGGGCCTGGCCAACGCGGCGGCGGCGTTCGACAACTACGCGAAGTCCAAGCGCGGGCAGCGCAAGGGCAAGCGTGTGGGTATGCCCCGGCGCAAGTCCAAGCACACCGCCCGGCTGGCGTGCCGGTTCACCACCGGCACTATCCGGGTGGAGGCGGACCGCCGCCACGTGACGCTGCCCCGGCTCGGGACCATCCGCACCTACGAGTCCACCCGCAAGCTGGAGCGCCGCATCGGCAACGACACCGCCCGCATCCTGTCCGCCACGGTCACGTTCGCGCGGGGGCGGTGGTTCGTCTCTTTCCAGGTCGAGATCCAACGCGCAGCCGACCGGGCTCCGGCGCGTCCGGATGTGGTGGCGGGCGTGGATCTGGGGGTGACGTGTCTCGCGGTGATCGCCGACAGTCAGGGTGAGGTGCGGTACGTGCCGAACCCCGGGCACTACGACGCCGCGCTCAAGCACCTCAAACGGCTGTCCCGGCGGGTTTCCCGCCGTCAGGGGCCGGACCGGCGCACCGGGCAGCGGCCGTCCCGGCGGTGGGCGGTCGCGAACGCCGAACGTAACCGCGTGCACCACCGGGTGGCGAACCTGCGCGCCGACGGGCTGCACAAGCTCACCACCGGCATCACCGGCGAGTACGGCACGGTGGTGGTCGAGGACCTCAACGTGGCCGGCATGCTGCGTAACCGGCGTCTGGCCCGCAGGATCGCCGACGCCGGGTTCGGTGAGATCCGCCGCCAGATCGTCTATAAGACCGGCTGGGCCGGCGGCACCCACGTGCTCGCCGACCGCTGGTATCCCTCCAGCAAGACCTGCTCAGCCTGTGGCGTGGTGAAAGCCAAACTGCCGCTGCACGTCCGAGTGTTCACCTGCGACGCCTGCGGTCTGGTCCTCGACCGGGACGCCAACGCAGCCCGCAACCTCGCCGCCCTCGCGACGGCACAAGCAACGGGTACCGGAGTGGCCGGAGACCCAGGCGCGCAAACGCCGAAACCGCGTGGAGCCGACCGCAAGACCCGCACCACCACCCGCAGCCGTAAGGCCACGGGTGAGCGGGCAGGTGGCGCAACCCTGCCACACCAACAGCAGCAGGAGGAAACGCGAGACCGTCATCAGGACACCGAACCGCTCGCGCTTCGGTGACACCGTTACGGACCTTCCCAGCCCAAAGGCCGGGATTGCTGACATCCGACTACGGAATCAGCAACGGAGTGACTCAGCCGTCAGGCCGGTATTCGTGAAGATCGCCTGATTGTCCGGGCGGCGATGCGGACAGCTCCGGTGTCGATCACTACGCTGACCCCTCATGACTACTCCCCCTTACCAGCCCTACGGTGTCTCGGACAAAAGCAAGGTCGTCGCGGGCATCCTGCAGATTCTCCTCGGCAGTTTCGGTGTCGGCCGCTTCTACATGGGCGACGTGAAGACCGGTGTGCTTCAGCTCGTGGTGACCTTCGTGACCTGCGGCCTCGGCTCGATCTGGGGTCTCATCGACGGCATCCTGATCCTGGTCAACGGCGGCGTCGACGGCCAGGGGCGCCCGCTGCGCGACTGACGGCGGCAGCAACGCGACAGGGGCCGTGCGGTGATCGCACGGCCCCTGCGGCTGTCCGGCCCGCTCAGCGGGGCAGCGGCGCCTCCGGCCGGCGCAGCTCGGTGAAGCCGGTCTCGCGGGCCCGGGCGGCGGCGAGCAGCCCGGCCACGCAGGCGGCGTTGGTGATCTCCCCCGCCAGAACCATCCCGACGGCCTCGTCCAGGTCGACCCGCACGACCTGAAGGTCGGCCTCCTCGTCGCGCCGGTCGTGCCGCTGCTCGACAGGCACGTCGGCGAGGTCGCGGGCCAGGAAGACCCGCACCACCTCGTCCGAGAAGCCCGGCGAGCTGTGCAGGTCGACCAGGACATCGATGGCGCCGGCGGTCAGGTCGGCCTCCTCGGCCAGTTCCCGGGCCGCGGCGGCGGCCAGGTCCTCGCCGCCGACGTCCATCAGCCCGGCCGGCAGTTCCCACAGGTGCCGGCCGACCGGGTGCCGGTACTGCCGGATCAGCACCACCTGTCCCGCGTCGTCCAGGGCCACCACGGCGACCGCGCCGACGTGCCGGACGTAGTCGCGGGCGGCGGTGCCGCCGCCGGGCATGGTGACGTCGTCACTGACCACCGAGAAGATCCGGCCGGACCAGATCTCGCGGTGGCCGGTCACCGTGTACCGGTGCTCGACGCCGCTCACGCCGCCGCCCCGCTGCGAACGGTTCGCTCGCTCACGACGCGGCCTTCGCGGCGGCGGCGCCGTCGCGGGTCGCCTTCGCGGCGGCGGCCTCCGGCGGGGCGGTCGTCAGGTCGACCGGAAGCTGGTCGGCCTCGGAATACGCGACGGTGGCCTGGACGAACGCGGCGAACAGCGGGTGTGGCCGGGTCGGCCGGCTCTTCAGCTCCGGGTGCGCCTGGGTGGCCACGAAGAACGGGTGCAGCTTGCGGTCCAGCTCGACGAACTCGACCAGCCGGCCGTCCGGCGACGTGCCGGAGATGCGCAGCCCGGCCTTGGTGAGCCGGTCGCGGTAGGCGTTGTTCACCTCGTACCGGTGCCGGTGCCGCTCGTTGACCTCGGTGACGCCGTACGCCTCGGCGACCAGGGAACCCTCGGCCAGCTTCGCCGGGTACGCCCCGAGCCGCATGGTGCCGCCCAGATCGCCCTTGCCGGCGACGATGTCCTCCTGGTCGGCCATCGTGGCGATGACCGGGTGCTTGGCCTCCTCGTCGAACTCCAGGGAGTTCGCCCCGTCGAGGCCGGCCAGGTGCCGGGCCACCTCGATGGTCATGCACTGCAGGCCGAGGCAGAGGCCGAGCAGCGGGATGCCGTTCTCCCGGGCGTACCGGGTGGTGCCGATCTTGCCTTCGATGCCGCGGACGCCGAAGCCGCCCGGGATGACGATGCCGTCCACGCCGGCCAGGGCGGCCGCCGCGCCGGCCGGGGTGACGCAGTCGTCGCTGGGCACCCACCGCAGCTGCACCCGGGCCCGGTGACCGAACCCGGCGGCCCGGATCGCCTCGCTCACCGACAGGTACGCGTCGGGCAGGTCGACGTACTTGCCGACCAGCGCCACGGTCACCGTGTGGCGAGGCTGGTGCACCCGGTCCAGCAGGTCGTCCCAGCTGGCCCAGTCGACGTCGCGGAAGGACAGGCCGAGCCGGCGCACCACGTACGCGTCGAGGCCCTCGCGGTGCAGCACCTTCGGGATGTCGTAGATGCTCGGCGCGTCCGGGGCGGCGGTGACCGCCTCCCGGTCCACGTCGCAGTAGAGGGAGAGCTTCTCCTTGACCTTGTCCGGGATGTCCCGGTCGCAGCGCAGCACCAGGGCGTCCGGCTGGATGCCGATGCTGCGCAGCTGCGCCACCGAGTGCTGGGTCGGCTTGGTCTTCAGCTCACCCGACGGCGCCAGGTAGGGCACCAGCGAGACGTGCAGGTAGAAGCAGTTGTCCCGGCCCAGGTCGTGGCGGATCTGGCGGATGGCCTCCAGGAACGGCAGCGACTCGATGTCGCCGACCGTGCCGCCAACCTCGGTGATCACCACGTCCGGGACCTGACCGTCGGCGTCCGGCTCGCCCATGCCGAGAATCCGCGACTTGATCTCGTTGGTGATGTGCGGAATGACCTGGACCGTGTCGCCCAGGTACTCGCCGCGCCGCTCCTTGGCGATCACGGCCGAGTAGATCTGCCCGGTGGTGACGTTCGCCATGCCGGACAGGTCCCGGTCCAGGAACCGCTCATAGTGCCCGACGTCCAGGTCGGTCTCCGCGCCGTCCTCGGTGACGAACACCTCACCGTGCTGGAACGGATTCATCGTCCCCGGGTCGACGTTCAGGTACGGGTCGAGCTTCTGCATCACCACCCGCAGCCCGCGCGCGGTCAGTAGGTTGCCGAGGCTGGAGGCGGTGAGGCCCTTACCCAGCGAGGAGGCGACGCCCCCGGTGACGAAAATGTGCCGGGTCGTCCGTGCTGAAGGGGCCAAGGCCTGCTCCCGTGTCGTCCGTAGCGGTCGTGCGAACCGCCGTGCCGATCAACTGAGTGATCATGCGATCCACGGGATTCCACGGTAACACCTTCCCCGCCCCGGATCGGCGTCGCACCCGCCGTCGGCGCACGTGAAGCCCGGTCCCGCCCTCAGGTGGTGGGCATTTCCGCCGCCGCCGCAGGCCCCTGGGCAGGCACCCGCGCCAGCCGAGCGGGCTCGGCGGTTTCCGTTTCCGCCCGGCCGTCCGTGCCCCCGCCGTCGGGCCCCGCCGACTCGTCCGGGGTCCCGGACCGGCCGGCACCGGCCGGCCGCCCGGCGATCCCCGAATCGGCGGCGCCGGGCCGCCCACGGGGCTGGGTGCGGTCGGTGGCATGGTCGAGCACCCGCAACGCGGCGAGCGCCGCCATCGGCACCACCAGGGCGGCCGCCGCCCCGGCCACGTCCAACGCCACACCGCCCAGCAGCCCGCCGACGCCGGCGGCCACCGCGGTGCCGGCCATCGCGGCCCGGACCGCCGGATAGATGCCGAACAGCCGCACCAGGCCGCCCCAGGGCTGCAGCAGGGCGAGCCAGACCAGCGCCGCGCCGACCAGGGCCAGCACGGTGAGGGGGCTGTGGAACAGGGTCTCGACGTTGGCGGTGCTCGCGCGATGCACGGTGAGCCCGCCGGTGCCCTCACCCAGCGCGGCGAGGAACCGGCCCACACTGCCCCGGTCAGCGGCCGCCCGACGCAGGTCGATCATGGCGAAGCCGACGGTGAGCGCCAGCCCGGCCATGGTGGCCCAGGCCAGCCGGGTCATGGTCAGCCAGCCGCCGGCGCAGATCGCGGCGGCGACGCTCACCCCGGCGGTGAGCGCGATCGCGCCGGTCGAGTCCGCCCCCAGGTAGGGGCTGCCCACCGTCACCACGGCAGCGCCGCCGATCACCACCATGACCATGGGACGCCAGGCCCGGGGGGCCCGCTGGGCCAACCAGCCGCCGCAGAGCAGCGAGCCCGCGATGAACACGCCCAGACCGACCGTGCCGAGGCCGGCGTAGCGGCCGCCGTCCAGGGCCGAATAGCCGATCACGCCGTTGAGCTGCAACCGGGAGCCGGTGAGCACGTCCACGCCGACCACCAGGGTGGCCAACCCGGCGACCGCGCCGAGCGGGCCGAGGGTGCGCCCGTGCCCGGGGCTGAACCGGACCGCAGCGGTGCCCCCGACGATCAGCAGGACCGTCACCGCCGTGAACCACCAGCCCGCGTACTGGCCCCGCCACCAGGGCGCGGCGTCGGCGAGCAGGGCGGCCGGCACGGCGAGCGCGGCGGCGATCAGCAGCAGCTCCACGGTAGCCACCACCCGCCGGGACACCGGTTGCGGCCCGTGCGGGCCGGCGTGCCGGCGAGCCCGGCGCAGCAGCGGCAGCACCGCCACGGCGAGAGCCACCTGGGCGACGGCGAGCAGGGTGAAGAACCAGTCGGCGACCGGGCGCCGCGCACCGGCCTCGCGGTCCGCGTCGGCCGGCACGTCGATCGCGGCACGCAGGTCGGCTGGGCGTCCGCCGACCGGCACCGCGGCGCTGCCCAGGAAGAGCCGCTCCGGCATCGGACGGCCCAACGCGGCCAGGGCGGTAGGCGCCAGGTCCACCAGTTGCAGGTAGCCCTGGCGGGTGGTGCTCGGCGAGGTCAGCCAGCCCCGCTCCCAGCCCGGGCCGTTGGCGACGGCCACATGCAGCCGCGACGGCGTGTCCGTGTCGGAGACACCGGCGACCATGACCAGCGAACGGGGTGGCCGGGCGGCGAGCACCCGGACGAGCCGGGCGTCGGCCTGCCGGGCCTGATCCGCCCGGACCGCCGGGTCCGCGCTGTCGACGGTGCCCAGGTCGACGATGCTCAGCACGCAGGAACCGAGCAGACCCGCCGGATCGGCGGGCAGGTCCGGTGCGTAGCGGTCGACCCGGCCGAACGGGCGCGCGGCGGCCACCGCCGCGCCCGGCCCGACCGCCACCGAGCAGCGCACCGACTCCGACAGCGCGCCGGGCGTCGCGCCCCAGGCGAGCTGGTCCCGGTTGTGTGCGACAACGTTCTCCTGGTCGGGCAGGTAGGCGCCGATCCCGTCGGGCTGCTCGACAGCCACCCCCGCCGCCGGACAGCCCCCGCCGGGGCGGCTGCCGTGCCAGGCAGCGAAGTTGCCGGCGCCGAGGGTCAGCCAGCCGTCGACCGGGCAGGTCGGCCGGTGCGCGGAGCGCACCGCGAGGGAGCCGATGGAGCCCTCCTCGGCCAACCGCCACAGGGCCGGGGTGATCTCCGGGTCGACGTCGTCCCAGCGCAGCCCGGCCACCCCGGCCAGCACCACGAAGTCGGCGCTGTGTTCGGGGTCGCCGGTGCCGGGCCGGGCGGACAGCGCGGTGATGCCGAGAGCCACCACGAGCAGGGTCAGCAGGACGGGGATGAGTCTGCGCATCACCATCACCGGTTGGCCGCTGAAGGTTCGGGAGCCAGCTCGGCGTAGAGCGCGGCCAGGGCGGCCACGGTGTCCGCCTCGGTCGGCCAGGTCGCGGCGCGGGCGGCGCCCCGACGGGCCAGGTCGGCCCGGCGGGAGTCGTCGTCCAGCAGGTCGCGGACCGCCGCGTCGATCGCGTCGACGTCCCCGGCGGGAACCAGCACCGCGCCGTCGCCGACCAGGTCCGGCAGCCCGCCCACGGCGGTCGCCACCAGCGGCACGCCGGCGCGTAGCGCCTCCTGAGCGAAGAGTTGGCGGGCCTCCCAGTCGCTGGTCACCACGGCCAGGTCCGCGCCGGCCAGCAGGTCGGCCACGTCGGTGCGGTGCCCGAGCAGGGTCACCGGCGCCCGGGTGGTCGAGATCCGCGCGGCGAGTTGGAGGTACGCGGGCCCGCTGCCGGCGATCAGCACCTGCGGCGCCGACGCCCGGGTACGCCACCGGGCGGCCGCGTCGACCAGGATGTCGTACCGCTTCTGCGGGTGCAGCCGGCCCACGGAGAGGATCAGCGGCCGGTCGGCGGCGAGCCCGAACTCGGCCCGTACGGCGGCCCGGCGGCGGCGCGGCGCGGGCAGCGCCGGCGCGGCGACCGGGGCGAGACGGGCGTCGGGCGCGCCGAGCGCGGCGGCCCGCTCCACCAGGTCGTTGGAGGCGCCCAGTGCCACCCGGACGGAGCGGGCGACGATCCGCTCGGCGAGCCGGGACAGCCGCCCGCGCAGCCCGCCGGCGAGGACGGCGTTGTGCCAGGTGACCACCAGCGGCGCGGCCGGCCGGGCGAGGACGGCGACCAGGCCGGCCCGCAGCCCGTGCGCGTGTACGACGTCGACCCCGGTGGCGGCGAGCGCCCGACGCAGCGCGGCGACGGCCCGCGCGTCGGCCGGGGTGGGGCTTGCCGGGATCTCCACCGGCACGAACCGGGCGCTCACCCCGATGAAGTCGAACTGGTCCTGGGTGGCGGCCGGACCGCAGACCAGCACGGACACCCCGGCGGCGGTCAGCCCCCGGGCCACCGAGCGGATGTGTTGCCCCACCCCGCCGGTGCTGGAGGCGAGCACCAGGGCCACCGAGCCGGGCCACCGCGGCGCCGACGAGGCGTCCGTCATGAGGTCACGGTCTCCTTCCCGTCGCCTTGATCCGTGGGGCGCTGCTCCACCTGCGTGCCGGTCCTCTCCGGCGGTCGCCGCCGCCCGAGCCGACGGGTCACTGCGGTGAGCAGCGGCCGGACGTCCCGCGCGTCGGTCAGCCAGGCTACGGCGAGGAACAGCGCGCCGACCACGGCTCCGGACAGCATGCCCTGCAGAAGCGCCTGCGCCGTCGTCGGGGTGCCGAGGCCGGCGAGCCAGCGGGACGTGGCCGCCCCGCCGAGCCCGGCCACCGCCGCGGCGAGCAGGCCGGCGGCCCCGGCCCGGCCGACGCCGGCCAGTGCGGTCCGCCCGGCGGTGCGGAGCACGGCGGCGATCAGCAGGGCGCCGAGCACCAGCATGCCGGCGGAGGTGGCCAGGGCCACCGCCAGGACCCGGTCGGCAAGCGGCAGCAGCCACCCGAGCAGGACCGCCAGCACTGGCACGGTCAGCCAGCCCACGGCGGTGGCGACGCTCGCCGACCGGGTCTCGCCGCGGGCGTACAGGGCCCGGGTGAGCACGGCGAACAGGCCGTAGCCGACCAGGCCGGGGGCGAAACCGGCGATGGCGGCCGCGGCCGGGCCGGCGAGGTGCGGCGCGAAGAAGAAGTGCCCGACCGGGATGGCCGTGCCGACCAGCGCGGCGGCGCCGAGCAGGCTGAACAGCACCACCCCGCGTACCGCCGGGGCGAGGGTTTCCCGGTAGGTCCGCTCGTCGCCGGCCGCCCGGGCCGCTGCCAGGGTCGGGTACGCGGCCACGGCCAGCGGCACGGCCAGCACCGACCACGGCAGGAAGTAGACCGTCTGGGCGAGGTTGTAGACGCCCAGGTTGGCCTTCGACCCGTAGGACACCTGGTTGAGCGCCACTATCAGGGCGATCTGCTGCGCGGCGATGGTGACCACCCCGGCGACGGCCAGCGCGCCGACCCGGGCCCGGGCGTCGGCGGGGAACCGGAAGCCCGGCCGCAGCGGCAGCCGCAGCCGGCGCAGCGGGATGAGCAGGGACAGCGACAGGACCACCACGCCGAGCGTGGTGCCGCCGGAGAGCAGCAGCTCACCGCCTCCGCCGACCTCGCTGACGGTGGCCAGCCGCCCCTCGACGGCGGTGAAGCCGAGGTAGACCGCGATGACGGTGATGCTGGACAGCAGCGGGGCGATCACCGGCCAGGCGAAGCGCCGGTGCGCCTGGAGCACCCCGGTCAGCACGATGCCCACGCCGTACAGCGGCAGCTGGGGGGCGAACAGCCGCAGCATCCGTGCCCCGACCTGCTGTTGGACCTCGTTGAGGCCGCCCCCCTGCAGCGAGACCAGCGGGTCGGCCAGCAGCGCGACCAGCAGCGCGAGGGGCACCAGCAGGGCGAGCACCCAGGTGAGCAGGGCGCCGGTGGTGGCGGCCACGGCCCGCCGGTCGCCCGCCTCGGCCGCCCCGGCCAGCAGCGGTACGACGAGACTGGCCAGCGCCCCACCGGCGACGATCTCGAAGATGAAGTTCGGCAGGTTGTTCGCCACCAGGTACGCGCCGCCGAGGTCGGTGGGGGCGAGCGTCCAGGTGAAGACGGCGGTACGGCCGAAGCCGGCGAGCCGGCTCACCACGGTGAGCACGGCGATGAGCGCGGCCGCTCCGGCCACCCGGCCGGCGCCGGCGAGAGGTGCCGGTTTTTTCACATCAGTCCGCGAGCCGGCCCAGCGCGTCGATCTCCCGCAGCCCCGGGGTCCGCTGGATGACCTGAGTGAAGCTGACCTTCTCGCTGGCGGCGGTGAGCGCGGCGAGCACGGCGAGCACGCCGGCCCGGCCGAGCGGGCCGGTGCGCGCGGCCAGGCTCACCCCGAGCAGCGCGCCGAGCGCGTTGGCGCCGCTGTCGCCGAGCATCACCCGCTCGTCGAGGTCGTCGCGGACCAGCCCGGCGGCGGCGCCGACCGCGCCCGCGGCGATCCCCCCGTACGGGCCGGCGGACAGCGGCGCGCCGAGCAGCATGCCCGCCTTCAACGCCCGGCCGGGGCGCAGGTCGAGCAGGTTGACCAGGTTGGCGGTACCGGCCACCACGCCGGCGCCGAGCAGCACGTCAATCCCACGGCCGACGGCGCCGGCCCGCTGCCGGCGGGGGTGGGCGGCGACCCGGCGATCGGCGGCCAGCAGCGCGGCGGCGCCGAGGCCGGCCGCCCCCACCCCGACGATCTTGACGAGCCCGGCGGTGACCCGCCCCTCGCGCAGCGCGGCGAGGTGCCCGGCGAAGCCCTTGGCGGCTCTCTGCTCGGGGCGCGCGCCGACAATGTCGTCGTACAGCCCGACCGTGCCGGCACCCACCCCGGCGAGCAGGGCGGCGGCGCCGGCGGGGGCGCTGCCCGCACCGAGCGCACCCGCGGTCGCGGCCCCGACGGCCAGGGCCGGGCCGGCGGCCAGGGTGACCGTGCGGCCCCGGAAATTGGTGCGCTCCAGCGCCGGCGCGCTCGGGCAGGTGCGCACCTCCCGCAGTACGTAGCGGGCGGCGGCCACCCCCGCGCCGACGGCAAGCAGCCGACCCCACCTGGTCACGCGACCCCTCCGATCCGGATGTCATGCCCGACGCGACGCCGACCGCACAGCAGCCGGCCCCGCACGCCCGCCGCCTCGCGACGCTCGCTCACTGCGGCAGTTTAGGCAGCAGCCCTCCCGAGGCGTTGTCCCCGACACCGTACTGGCCGGCCTTCTTCTCGGTCAGCCGCTCCACCAGGGCGAGCGCGGTGACCAGCTGGCCCTGCACGGTGTTGGCGTCGTCGACGGTCGAGATGCTCTGGGAGAGCACCGCGTCGCTCCGGACCGCGTTGACCACGTTGCCGCCCGCCGAGCCCATGCCGCCCACCACGATCGGGCCGTTGCGCTCGAACTGTTCGACGATCTTCACCACCGAGTCGTCCTTCTTCGCCGAGTCCTTGTCGACGTACGGCTGCCCACTGACCAGCACGACCGCCTCGGCGGGCCCGGCGACCTTGTCCGGTGCGGTGAGGTATCCGGCGTTCGTGTACGCCTGCAGCACCGTCCGGCGGTCCCCGTCGGTGACCGCCGGGGTGCCCTGCGGCCGGTCCAGCAGGACGCTGGCCAGCAGCGCGCTGGAGGTCTCCACGCCGTGCCCGTTGCCCGGCAGGTTGGTGGAGACGCTGTTCGGGCGGGAGGCGGTGACGGCCAGCTCGAGCAGGTTGTTGGTGCTGTCCGGGTTGATGAACTTGTCCTGGACGTCGACCCGGCCGGCGACGTGGGCCCCGGCAAGCTGGAGCATCTTCACCACGCCCTCGGTGTGGTCGCGGCCGCTGGGCAGGGTGAGCACCAGTACCCGCCGGCCGGTCAGCTTGCCCGGGAGCAGGAGCTGCGCCATCCCGGCGGCGAACTGCTCCTCCTGGTCCAGTTCCTTCTGCATGCTGTTGACCGTCTGGCGCATCTGCTGGTTGTCCTTGCGCAGCCCGTTGACGGTCTCCCTGAGCGAGTCGGCGACCGGCCCGTTGAGGGCGGCCGTACCGACCACCAGGCCGATCGCCAACGCCAGGAAGACCGCGGTCAGGGACACCACGTGGTAGCGGAAGTTGATCACGCTTGCAGCCTCTTGATCGGTCGGGGGGAGTCAGTGCCTCGTCGGTGAACGTTCACGGTGCGCCTCCGGTCGGCGCCGCAGAAAATCGTCGTACGGGTGGTCTGGTTCGTGCCTCGTCGTCGGGTCCTGCCGCTCCTCAGGTGATGCGTCGCACGGCGCGGGTCGGTCCGCGGGTGACGGCTGGGCGGCGGCGGGGTTTCGGGCTGCTGCGCACAACCGGTGACGTGTGCACCCGCGCAATCGAGGTCAGCACCGGGCCGCGCCATCGCCGGGACACGCCCTTGGCAGGCTATCAGGAGTTGTTCGGGGCGCTGCCCGAGTCGAAGCTGGGCACAGCCGGCGGGCTGGACCGCTCGCCACCCGGCGAGGATCCACGACACCGCGTCGGCACTCCGATGGCCCGCGCACTAGAAGAGCTGGCCGAGTTGGAACACGAAATTGTCCCACCATTCGGAGACCACGCCCAGATACGCCTTCCCCACGGTGGAGACCGCCACCGCGGAGGCCATCGCGGCCACCGCCGAGAGGACCAGCAGAAGCAGGGACGAGCCGGAGATGCCCTGCCGGTAGAGCCGGCTCACGCCCTTGGCGTCGACCAGCTTGCCGCCCACCTTCAACCGGGTCAGGAAGGTCGAGGCCATCCCGCCCCGGCCCTTGTCGAGGAACTCCACCAGGGTGGCGTGGGTGCCGACGGCCACCAGCAGGGAGGCGCCCTTCTCGTCGGCCAGCAGCATGGCCAGATCCTCGCTGGTGGCCGCGGCCGGGAAGGTGATCGCCGGCACGCCGAGTCCCTCCACCCGGGCCAGGCCCGGGGCACGACCGTCCGGGTAGGCGTGCACGACCACCTCAGCGCCGCAGCGCAGCACGTCGTCGGTGACCGAGTCCATGTCACCGATGATCATGTCGGGGGTATAGCCGGCCTCGACCAACGCGTCCGCGCCGCCGTCCACGCCGATCAGCACGGGCTTGAACTCCCGGATGTAGGGGCGCAGCACGTCCAGGTCGGCCTTGTAGTCGTAACCGCGGACCACGATCAGGCAGTGCCGTCCCTGGATCTGGGTCTGGATCTCCGGCACGCCGACGCCGTCGAGCAGCAGGTCGCGCTCCTGCCTGAGGTAGTCCATGGTGTTGGCGGCGAAGGCCTCCAACTGGACCGACAGCCCCTCCCGGGCGTCGGCCATCGACTTGGCCACCGACTCGGCGTCCTGCAGGGCGCCGTGCCCGACCGGCTCGTCACCGACGTAGACGGTGTTGCCCTCGATCCGGACGACGTCGCCCTCCCGGACCTGCTCGAAAACGCTCTCGCCGAGGTCGTCCAGGAGTGGGATGCCGGCGGAGATCAGCACCTCGGGGCCGAGGTTCGGATAACGCCCGGAAACCGACGGCTTGGCGTTGAGCACCGCGGCAACCCCGACCGCGACCAGCGAGTCGGCCGCCACCCGGTCCAGGTCGACGTGGTCGATGACCGCGATGTCCCCGGGCCGGAGCCGGCCGACCAGCCGCTTCGTCCGGCGATCGAGCCGCGCGGTGCCAAGGATCGAGCCCGGTTCCGCGTTCCGGGTCCGGCGCAACGTGGGTAGACGCATCGTGACCATCCTGGCATGTGAGGCAGGTTTTGCTGTCGCGACATGCCTCACTGTCGCGACATGTCTGAGCAGGGTCGCCTACCCAGGGAAGCACACCGGAGCGGGGGCCGGTGTGCTTGCCGTCACAAACCTGAGATCACGGACGCCTTTCCTTGGCCGCCACGGCCAGGAGTTCCTCGGCATGCGCGATACCCAGGTCGGAATCCGGCAAACCCGCGAGCATCCGGGCCAGTTCCCGGGCCCGCTCAGTGTCCTCCACCACCCGGACCCCGCTGGTGGTCACCGCTCCCCCGGTGTCCTTCGCTACCACCAGGTGGCGGTCGGCGAACGCGGCGACCTGCGGCAGGTGGGTGACCACCAGGACCTGGTGACTGCGGGCCAGCCGGGCCAGCCGCCGGCCGATCTCCACCGCCGCCTGCCCGCCAACCCCGGCGTCGACCTCGTCGAAGACCAACGTGGGCGGCCCGCCGGAACCGGCGAAGACCACCTCGATGGCGAGCATCACCCGGGACAACTCACCGCCGGAGGCGCCCCGCTGCAACGGCAACGCGGGAGCGCCCGGATGCGCCAGCAGGCGCAGCTCCACCTCGTCGGCACCGTCCGGGCCGACCCCGGCCTCGACCCCGTTGACCGGGAGGCTCGGCTCGGCCCGCCCGGCCGGACGCGGCAGCACCGCCACCTCGATCCGGGCGTGCGGCATGGCCAGCCCGGCCAGCTCGACGGTGACCTGCTCGGCGAAGCGACCCGCAGCCTCCTGACGCGAGGTGGAGACGCGACCGGCCAGCTCGGCCACCTCCGCGGCCAGCCGGGACGCCTCCCGGTCCAGCTCGTCGAGCAGGTCATCGGAGGTATCCAGGTCGGACAACCGGGTACGCGCCCGCTCAGCCCACGCGATCACCCCGTCGACGTCGTCGGCGTACTTGCGGGTCAGCCCGCGCAGCGCCGCCCGCCGCTCGTAGACAGCCTGCAGGCGGGCCGGGTCAGCGTCCAGCCCGGCGAGGTAGGCCGACAGCTCCGCGGACACGTCGGCGACCAGAGCCGCCGCCTCCTCCAGCCGCCCGGCCAGCTCGCCGAGCGCCGGATCGGTGCCGGCCTGCGCCTCAAGCGCGCGCCGGGCGGTGCCGAGCAGAGCGGCGGCGTCGGGGGTGTCGTCGGCCGCCTCCACGCCACCGGCCACACACTGCTGGGCCAGCTGAGCCGCCGTCCGGAGCCCCTCGGCGTGCTCCAGACGCTGCGCCTCCGCCTTCAGCTCGTCGTCCTCGCCCGGCTGCGGATCGACCCGGGTGATCTCGTCAAGACCGAGGCGGAGCAGATCCGCCTCCTGGTTGCGTTCCCGGGCGTTGCGCCGCCGGTCGGCCAGGTCGTCGACCACCGCCCGCCACCGCGTGTGCGCCTCGCGCAGTGCGTCGAGCAACTTCTCGTGCTCGGGGCCGGCGAACCGGTCCAGCGCGGCCCGCTGCTCGGCCGGGCGCAACAGGCGCAGCTGGTCGGACTGGCCGTGCACGGCCACCACCTGATCGCCCACCTCGCCCAGCATCGACACCGGCATGCTCCGGCCGCCGAGGTGCGCCCGGGACCGGCCCTCCACGGTGACCGTGCGACTGAGCAGCAGCGAACCGTCCTCGTCAGCCTCGCCGCCGGCGTCGGCGATCCGGGCGTGCACCGTCGCGGCCACCCGGCCGTGCAGGCGCAGCCGCCCCTCCACCACCGCACGACCCGGTTGGGCCCGCACCCGGCCGGCGTCCGCCCGGCCGCCGAAGAGCAGACCGAGGCCGGTCACCACCATGGTCTTGCCCGCACCGGTCTCCCCGGTGATGACGTTCATCCCGCCGGTCAACGGCAGCGTGGTGTCCTCGATGACGCCCAGTCCGGTGATACGCAGCTCTTCCAGCACAGCACCCGACAGTAGACGCGGGCCCCGACAGTTGACCAGCCGGCACGGGCGGCCCCGTCCGCCCCGCTGGGCGAACCGGTCCCCGTGCGGCTCCGCGCCTCCGTCAGCGGCGGCTGCCGCGCCAACCCTGAACGGGCAGGTCGAACTTGGCCACCAGCCGGTCGGTGAACGGGCGCGCCCGCAGCCGGACGACCCGCACCGGCAGCGCACCCCGGCGCACCGTGATCCGGGCACCCGGGGGCAGGTCATACACCCGCCGGCCGTCGCAGCTCAGCACCGCGAGGGTGGTGAACGGGTCGACCGTGATCGCGAAGGTGGACGTCGGCGCGGTCACCAGCGGACGGCTGAACAGCGCATGCGCACTGATCGGCACCAGCAGCAGCGCCTCCACCTCCGGCCAGACCACTGGGCCGCCGCCGGAGAACGCGTACGCGGTGGAGCCGGTCGGAGTCGCGCAGACCACCCCGTCGCAGCCGTACCGGGACAACGGCCGACCGTCCACGTCGACCAGCAGCTCGAGCATCTGGGCGCGGACGCCCTTCTCCACGCTGATCTCGTTCAACGCCCACGACTCGATCATCGGACCGCCGTCGAACTCGGCGGTCACATCGAGGGTGAGCCGTTCGTCCACGGTGTAGTTTCGCCCGACCACGTCGCGTACCGCGCTGTCCAGGTCGTCGATCTCCGCCTCGGCGAGGAAACCGACCTTGCCGAGGTTGATGCCGAGCAGCGGCACCTTCGCCGGCCGCGCCAACTCCGCGGCCCGCAGGAACGTGCCATCCCCGCCGAGGGCGAAGACGATCTCGGCGCCCTCGGCGGCCTCCAGGCCGGTCACCGGCACCACCCCGGGCAGGTCCAAGTCGTCGGCTTCCTCCGCCACCACCCGTACCTCGAAACCGGCCGCGATGAGGTCGGCCGCAACCGCCCGCGCGTGCTCGGTGCTGCGTCGACGGCCGGTGTGCGTCACCAGCAGAGCGGTCCGGCTCACCCGGGCACCTCCTCGCTCGCGGAACCCACAGTGTCAGCCGGGGACGGGAATCCCTGCGGGCCCGCGGCCACCACCGCGCGCACCCGCTCGGGGTCCGCGGCCGGTGCGTCCCGGCGTAACCATACGAAGAACTCGACGTTGCCGCTCGGCCCCGGCAGCGGACTGGCGGCCACGTCGGCCAGCCCCAGACCGAGCTGTGCCGCCGCAGCGGCCACGTCGAGCACCGCCTCGGCGCGCAGCGCCGGGTCGCGGACCACCCCGCCCGCACCGACCCGCTCCTTGCCCACCTCGAACTGCGGCTTGACCATCAACGCCAGGTCACCGCTCGGCTTCGTGCAGCCGGCCAGCGCCGGCAGCACCAGCCGCAGCGAGATGAACGACAGGTCGGCCACCGTCAGGTCGACCGCGCCGCCGACGACCTCCGGAGCGAGGGTGCGCACGTTGGTGCGCTCGAAGACGTGCACCCGGTTGTCCGTGCGCAGCGGCCAGGCCAGCTGACCGTAGCCGACGTCGACCGCCACCACCTCGGCGGCGCCGGCGCGCAGCAACACGTCGGTGAAGCCGCCGGTGGAGGCGCCGGCGTCCAGGCAGCGTCGGCCGGCCACGGTCAGCCCGCCGGGCGCGAACGCGGCGAGCGCCCCGGCCAGCTTGTGCCCGCCCCGTGAGACGTATTCCGTGGTGGGGTCCGCGCCGGTGACCAGCAGCGGGTCGGCCGGGTCGACCATCGCGGCGGGTTTGCGGGCGGGCACTCCGCGTAGCCGTACGCGGCCGGCCTCCACCAGCGCGGCCGCCTGCTCGCGGGATCGGGCCAGACCGCGACGGACGAGTTCGGCATCCAGTCGGGTGCGACGTGCCATGCGGGGTTCTCTCCGGTCAGTCAGGTCTGGTCGATACTGGCCAGCGTCTCGCGCAACGTCTCGTACGCCGCCTCGTACTGGGCGATCTGATCCGCCGGGGAGAGCGCCTCGGCGTTGATCATGGCTTGGACGGCGGCGTCCACCGCCGGGTGCCGGACGATGTCGCCGAGCTCCTCGACCGGCGCCGGCCGCACTCCGGGCGGCGGCCCGGGCCGGGGGCCACCGGGCGGCGGTCCCGAGCGCGGGGCCGGCGGCGGTCCGGGACGGTACGAGCCGGTCACGACCCGGCACCCCCGGACGTCCGCTTAGGGGCGGCGGCCTTCTTCGCCACAGCCTTCTTCGCCACAGCCTTCGTCGGCGCGGCCTTCGTCGGCGCGGCCTTCGTCGGCGCGGGCACCGAGCCGGTCGGCGCCGCCTGGACACCAGAGGTCGGGGCGGCTGTGGCCTCGCGCAGCTGCCGTTCCAGCTCGCGCACCCGACGGGTCAGCTCGCCGACCTCATCGGCGGTGGCCAGCCCGACCGCGCCCAACGCCCGGTCCACCTCGAAGCGGATCAGCTTGGTCAACGCCTCCCGGTTGGCCATGCCGGTGGAGACGAGCTCCTCGGCGAGCGCCTGCAGCTGGGCCGCGGTCGCGCCCCCCTGGTCGACAACGCGTCGCACCGCGTCCTGGGCCTTCTTCCGGGGCGCCTCCGTCAGGCCCATGGCCAGCTCGAGATAGGCGCGCCACGCGTCCTGCATGCCTGAGAGTCCTTCCGCGGGGCGAGTGTGCTGGTGTCACGCTACCGGGCACCCCGGACACCCCATTGCGGTACCGTGCCGAGGGTACGGCGTGGCGCGTGGTGAGGAGATGATGTGGCCAGCGTGGACGAGTGCCGACAGGCGTTACAGGAGTTGGCCGCTCGGCTGGACCGGCATGCCGAGGCGCAAGGTCGGATCGACCTGGAACGCACCCTGGCCTGCCGGATCACCGATCTGGACACCGCGTTCCACGCCCGCATCGAGGGAGGCCGGCTGGTCGACCTGACCGACGGCGACGACCCGAACGCCAAGATCGCGCTCAGCACCAGCAGCGACGACCTGGTCGCGATGGTCCACGGCCAGCTCGACATGGCCAAGGCATTGGGCGCCCGCCGAGTATCCATCAAGGCGAACCCGTTCGACCTGATGAAGCTGCGCAAGCTGCTCTGACCTACGGCGGCGATCGGTCAGGCGGGCAGGCCCAGCGCAGCGAGAGCGTCCACCGCCGCCGGGGAGGCCGGTCGCACCCGCGGATGGGCCGCCGTCGACCAGGCCACCGCGCAGAGCGCAGCGAGCGCGTCGAGCGGGCGTCCCGCACCGTCGAGGGCCAGCCCGCCGTCGGTTTCGGTCACCGACCAACCGCCGGCGTCGGGCGTACCCGGCACCCGGACCACCACCGCCGGGTCGAACAACCCGGCCAGATCGACCGACACGTACGTCGGCCGGCGCCGCTCGGGTGCGGCCAGCAGCTCGAGTACGTCGCTGACACCGGTGAGCACCAGCAGACTGTCCAGACCGGCCCGGCGGGCACCTTCGATGTCGGTGTCCAAGCGATCGCCGACCACCAGGGTCCGCCCCCCACCAGCCCGACGGGCAGCAGTGGCGAACAGCGCCGGTTCCGGCTTGCCCACCACCACGTCCGGGTCCCGCCCCAACGCGGTACGCAGCGCCGCGACCAGGGAACCGTTGCCCGGCAGCGGACCACGCGGGCTGGGCAGCGTCCGGTCGGTGTTCGTCGCGTACCAGGTCGCACCCGCCCGCACCGCCAGGGACGCCTCGGCCAGGTCGACCCAGCCGACCTCCGGCCCGTAGCCCTGGGCCACGGCGGCGGGCTGCTCGTCGACCGTCGACACCGGGCGCAGCCCGACGGCCCGCAACTCCGCCCGCAGCGCCTCCGCCCCCACGACCAGCACCGGCGCCCCGGCCGGCAGCCGGTCGCGCAGCAGCTCGGCGGTGGCAGCGGCCGAGGTGAGCACCTCCTCCGGCCGGGCCGGCACGCCCATGCCGGTGAGCAGATCCGCCACCTCGCTGGACCGACGGGAGGCGTTGTTGGTCGCGTACGCCACCGCCCGCCCCTCGGCATGCAGCCGGCCGACCGCCTCGACCGCGCCGGGGATCGGGCGGTCGATCAGATAGATCACCCCATCCAGGTCGAAGACGACCAGGGTGTACCCGTCGACCAGCCGTTCCCCGGCGCTCGTGGTCACCGGCGGTCCGCCTCCACCCCGCGATCCGGGGCGGCATCGCCGTCCGCAGCGTCCGGAGCCTCGTCCGCGGCGACCGGCGCGTCGTCGTCCCGGTTCCGCTCGGCGTCCGAGGCCTCGGCCGACGCGTCGCCGGCGAGCGAGCCCGCCTCGGCGCCGGTCAGTTCGTCCTCGCCAAGGTCCGTGCCGTCCCCGTCGCGGTACCCGACCGGCGCGTCATCGCCATCCCCAACCTCGTCCGGCTCGTCGCGGCGGCCCGCACCCGCGTCACCGTCCGGCTCGTCGTGCACCGCGTCGAGGTCGTCGTCCTCCTCGTCGTCGCCCTCGATCACCACGCCGTCGAGTTCCAGCAGCCGCTCGGCCGCGTCGGTCTCGCCCTCGGCGTCCACGTCGGCGGCCCTGGAGAACCACTCCCGCGCTTCCGCGCGCCGCCCCACGGCCAGCAGGGCGTCCGCGTACGCGTAGCGCAGCCGCGCCGCCCACGGCTCCGACGAGTCGGTGGTCAGCTCGGGGACCTGCAGCATCGCCACAGCCGCGTCCTTCTGCCCGAGATCACCCCGGGCCCCGGCGGCGACGATCAGCAGTTCGATCGCGACGGGCTGGTCGAGCTTCTCCCGGTCCGCGCCGCGGAACAGGTCGACCGCCCGCTCCGGCCGGCCCAGCGCCCGCTCGCAGTCGGCCAGCACCGCCAGGTGGCTCTGGAAGCCGGTCATCCGGTGGTACGTGCGCAGCTCGGCGATGCCGGTCTGCCACTCGCCAGCGTGGTACGCGGCCAGCCCGACCGCCTCCCGGACCGCGGCGATCCGCGCGGCGAGCCGGCGAGCGGCCAGCGCGTGCGCGAGCGCCTCCGCCGGGTGCTCGTCAATCAGCAGGCCGGTCGCGACCAGGTGCCGGGCGACGGTCTCCGCCACCGGCTTGGCCAGCGACAGCAGCTCGGCCCGGACGGTCGAATCGAGGTCGCTGGCGACCACCTCGTCCGGCAGCGCCGGCGCGGCAGCCCGCTCGGTCTCACGTCCCTCGACACGCTCCCACCGGTCGTCGCGGCGCTCCCCCTGCGGGCCGTGACCACCCGGCTGGCGGCGCTCGCCATAGCCGCGGCGTTCCCCGTCCCGCTCGGTACGCTCCCGGGCGCCCCGAAAACCACCCGGACGACTGTCGTCGCGCCGGAAGCCGCCCTCGCGGCTGTCGTCGCGCCGGAAGCCACCCTCACGGCGCTCGCCGCCACCGAAGCCGCCCTCGCGCCGCTCCT
>NZ_JBEYIX010000051.1:0-43275 GCF_040636055.1 Micromonospora sp. NPDC006766
TGTGGAGCCAAACAAGTTGGTACACCGCGCCACGGGACCGGGGTGGGGCCAAAACAAGTTCGCCCAGTGGGGCCAGAACTACTTGGTCAAATCAGACGTCTGTGGCTGCTCCACACAGGTCCGCCCATGGCGGCTTTCCGGCCCGGGCTGCCATCCGAGGTCGACAGAGGCCCGGCCGTTCTACCCGTTGCGAAGAGTTGTGATGATCCGGTCGGTGTCCCCGGACGCGATCGCGTCGAGGATCCCGGTGATCCTGGCATCCTTCTCGGCCGCCTTAATGACCTTCGTCAAGTTCGCGCGGTCGGTGTAGAGGGAGCGGGCGAGTTCGGCGATCGGCAGCTCCTCACTCGGCACCCGCGCGTACCCCGCTAAGCCGAACTTCAGGGAGTGGCGGGCTTGCTGGAGCTGTGCCTCGCCCGCCTCGCGCATCAGCCATGCGCTCACGACCGATTGCGCCATGCCGGGCGGTCGTGGCGTGTCGGAAGCAATTGCCTGGTCACCGCTTCCATACTCCAGGGCAAGGTCGGTGACCCATCGGGCGTAGGTGCCGTACGCATCGAGAACGGTGTACGTGTGTACGACCTCGATACCCCCGCCAGCCAGGGTACGGATGATCTTCGACTCCTTGGGGCCGACTTCCTCGGGCACGATTGCGACGACCCGGTCCCGCCATCCACAGAACTGGCTGGCGGCCCCGGTGCGCAGGCTTTGGGCCAGGAAGATGCGGGCGGCGTCGTCGAATACGTCCTCCCGTCGGGTGCCCGCTGTCGCTATCCACATTCGGGACGGGGTTCCGGGCTCCCAGCCACCGTCAGCGTCCAGCGTGATGTCGCTCTCGTATAGGACGGTCTCGCCCGATTTCACCGCTTCACCGAGGACCCGGCCAGCTTGAGAGATGAAGCCGGCGATGTACTCGGATGTGCCGGTGTCGACTAGGCCGGCAAGGCGGTTCCGTACGGCCGGGTCGTCGACTGTGGCAGCGTGGCGTGGGGTGAGGAGGTCCGCGAGGTACCGAAAGTCAACGCGTGTCATGGGTACACACTACACACCCCTTCTTCACCTTGGTCAAGAGTCACACCAACGGTCACTTCGATTGCGTGTCGACGGTCTCCCGCGATTGGCTGGGGTGACTCAACCTGCGGAAAGTGTTGCTGTTGCTGCGCGCGTCCCGGTCAACCACGAGGTGCGTTGATCACGTGCGCGGATCTGCCACCAGGTGGACGCTCAAGGCTCCGGATCAACTACTATGGGTGATCAAGACTGCAGTAGAGCCATGCCACTCAGTCGTTGATCAGCCTGTCGTACGGCGTATCCTCTGGCGTAAAGATGAGGATGAAGTCCTTGCCTGCCTCGGTAGCGACCCTGCGGAGGGCAGCCAAAGCTTCGGCCTCTGTGGGAAGGTCAAGGCCGAGAGCCGTGGCCGCACGATTGCGCCGAGCTGCCAGATCCGGCATGTCTTCCAGATACTCGGCGGCCAGCTCGCGACTCTCCTCCTCGGTGAACGCGCGGCAGTCGCGCCACCAAGGCGCCACCAGCAGGAGCTGCAGCAACTGCTCTAGGCCGATCGCTACGAGGGCCGCGCTGCCTTCCGAGTCCGCATACAGGACTGGCCGTTCCTCGCCACCGCTACCGCAGAAGAAGTAAGTGCCCCCGGCACCATCACCCGCGAAGCCCTCGAGTGCCGCGCCTGATGCGAGGTGGACGTCCTCAACGTGGTCTTTCCGGTCGAGCTCGAAGTCGCCCGGCCAGGCCAGGAAGCTGGCGGCCTCGTCGTGTTCGACGATGGCCGTAATCAGCGATTGCATGTTCCGCACCTTATCCGCCGGGCCCGGCAACCGCGCGCTCGTAGGCAGCAGTGGTGGTCCGGGACGGTGGACTTGGCAATGCACCTCGCGGTGCGGTGGCCACTGCCTTACTCATTTGCCGCTGATCGCGCGTCACAGGCCGTGACCAATCAGTCAGGTGCTTCAGCTTCCGGTACTGCCGTTGGGTGACCAGCGTGCTGAGACGGTCCAGGTACGGGACTGACGTCACGCGGTCGCGATCGGATACCCAATCGCGGCGATGTCCTCGTGCAGCCTGGCAACGGTCATCTCTGGGTTCAAAGCCTGCACGACGACGTCGGTGAGCGGGCGGTGCGTGACGACGTGCTCGACATCCGCCGGGTCCAGTTCGGTCTCGTAGTAGTCCTCGGCGAACGTGACGTATCGGTCGACGATGTCGTCGAGC
Organism: Micromonospora sp. NPDC006766; assembly: GCF_040636055.1. NCBI lineage: Bacteria > Bacillati > Actinomycetota > Actinomycetes > Micromonosporales > Micromonosporaceae > Micromonospora > Micromonospora sp. NPDC006766. Next base: position 2,230 of record NZ_JBEYIX010000051.1, read on the forward strand.
AGGATCTCGAGCAGTCCAGAGCCGTCCGGGACGTTGTCCGGCCCGCGGAGCGGAGGGAACGTGATGCCTTCGCCGGCCTGCCAGCGGTCGTCACCGCAGAGCCGCCACAGTACCGCGGTGGCGAGGAACTGTCCTTCCTCGTCGCCGAACGCTGGTTGCTCGATCTGCGGACGGAACACCGCCGGGATGCCGTCGAGCAGTCCGGGCCACAGCTCGCGGTCCGGGCTGCGGTAGGGCGTCATTGCTGACCCGTGGTCGTACACACGGATGAACGCGCCCTCGGCGGTGAACACGACCGCCCACTCGTCGCCGCTGCCGTTGTTCATCAACGCCGCCTCGTCGTCACCCCAGGCGCGGGTGTAGGCGTAGTGGGGCTCTCCACCGTCGAGGATGCACTCCAGCACGGCGAGTGCCTTGCAGCGGTCCCGCAGCACGCCGAGGGAAGGCAGCTTGGCGGCAATGTCGTACACAGTCACCTCGGGAACCTACGCCGACACAACACCAACATTGTCACGTGCCGCCAGGCGTTCGCGGGACCTCGGCGGCGATGCGCGCTCATGCCACCAACAAGGCGGGCGCTGACCGTCAGCGCCCGTCACTGTCCGTGTGCCTACCCGCTCGGGACTCGTTGCGGTTGTTCTCGCCAGCGGAGTACGGCCCGCTGCCGGGGTGGGGGATGCCTCGGCAGGAGGGCGAGGACAGGGGACCGCCGGGCACGTCGTGGACTATCTGCGGGCCTACGAGCAGCGGTACGACCTGCGGGTGTGCAGGCCGGTCCGGTTCAGCGTGGCGTGATCGGGCGGGCTTGTGTAGCAGCCGACCGCGGATGACGTTCTCGGTGAAGATCACTTGCCAGCTTGCGCCGGAGGTGCGTTTCAGACTACTTGGTTTACGCTTCGGTCTGCGCTAAGGTCTTGTCAACGCGAGCGGAGGATGATGTATGGCCACGATTGAGGTTGACGACGGCACCAAGCGAACCGTGTCCTTCGCCGCGCGGATGGCGAACGTCACGGAAGGTGAGATCGTGCGACGGCTGATCGCCGACAGCTCATTGGCTGGCGAAGACCCAACCGAAAGAGAGAACGGCGTACCGATTTACGCCGACTACGAGGGGCACCGGACGCGAGCACTGTATTTCGCACCAGCCCGAGTTCAGATCGTCGACGGCCCACTCAAGGGCAAGTCCTTCAAGACTCCCACCGGCGCGGCCCGCGCGATTGTTCGCCACTACAACCCGAGGGTGAACGACAACCGCAACGGCTGGAGCTTCTGGCAGATCGACAACGGCGGCCCTCGAGTCTGGCTCCAGTCGATCCGCCCAACGAACGCCGACGACTGATCGCCTGGTCAACATTGTCAAACGATCGCCAGCAGCCGCGCCACGCCCGTCTGCAGCGCACGTCAACGTGAGGCCTGCCGATGGTAGGCTTCACCCCAGGATTGAAGGGGCACCCACCGACAAGTTCGGTCGCTGCCCCTCTTCCTTTTCCGGCGAAAGTGCTATCGGCGCCTAGGCTCGAGCAGCTCGACGACCGACAGGCCGGTCTCCCCATCGACCAACTGAAGAGCCAGCTCTGCCCGGGCGGCCAGGTCGAGCGGGTGAATGCCCTCGGTTAGGGCCGCATGGGCCAGCCGGTCGAGCCCGGCACCGACCAGCGGCGCGCCGATGCGCAAGGCTGCCTGCAGCGCCACCCCCTTGGTCGACCCGCCATGCAGCACGATGTTGCGGGTCCGGTACAACCTCCGCAACGCGATCTTGAAGGTCGTGACCGCTTTGTTCAGCTCGGCGCGGGGTTCGGCGACCAAACGGACCATCCGCTCGACGGCGGCCATGTCGCTGTGGCGCTGCAGCTTGCGTCCAGACAGGTAGGGCAGCGCCCTTCTGGCGATCATGCCGTCGGCCACCGCCCGGGCACGCTCGATGTTGGTCGTGCACGACGCCAGGGCCGCGCTGAGCGTGTCCGGCTGGGGCGGATCGTGGCGGTGTGCCAACGCGGTGAGCTCGGCTCGGGGCCACGAGCAGGCGATGATCGCGGCGAGCCGGTCGGCGGCGACGGCCTTGCCGGAGCGCTCCTCCTCCTGAGGATCGTCGGGGTGGGTCAGCAGCGACTCCACAGCGGCCCAGCCGCCGGCGACCGCCGGGCCGAGCGCGCCCTGGTTGAGTGGTGCCGCCAGTTCCAGCGCGTCGTCGATCAGGCTGCGCTCGCCGTCAACGCGGTAGAGGTGGCCTTCGTGTACGAGCGCGAGGATGTTGGCCCCGCGCGCCGGGGTGAGCAGCGGTATCGGTTCGGAGTGGCCGTCGACCCAGATGGACGGGGCGGCGGTGATGCCGCCGCGGTTGCTTCGCTGGAACGACGAGCGGGCCACCATCCGTTCCACAAGCTGGCGGGCATGGTCGGCAGCGCCGTAGGCGTCCAATGCTCTGACCTCGTATCGAAAGCCACCGCCGGCGCGAAGACCGCGGGTGGTGAAGCCACGCGCTTTGAGCCATTCGATGACCTGCCCTTTGGTCATCCAGTTCGGTTGCTGTTCCGCTAGCGGCCGCTCTGGTGCGGCCAGCAGCACCACAACGACGTCGAAAGACCGCTTGGGCGCACGTGCCAGTGTGGCAGCGGCTTCGATGACCTCGATCGCCGTGGCCTGGCCGGCATTGAGCTCGTTGGCCCAGACCGCGAGGTGGTTTGCGTCGTATCCCAGGTCCAGCAGGTGCCCGGCGACCGTCCGTGCGAGCCGCTCGGGCTTGGGTCGCTCGGCGAGGTTCTTGGCGACCGCGGCGGCCCACCGGTCGACGTAGCCGGGACGGGCGTGCTCGATGAGCTCTTTGAGGCGTCGCCGGGCCGGGCTCGGGTCGGGCAGCGGCGCATTGAGTAAGGCTGTCAGCTCCTTGCGCAGCTCTTTTTCGCCAAGGCCGACGTCGGGGCCGACAACGGCGCGCAGCTGGTTGCGCTGCCAGTCGCACGCCGTGGCAGAGAGCACCTTCTGCGCCGCCCAGGCGCTAGCCTCCCATAACTCCTCCAAGGCCAGCAACGAGCCGACGTCCCACAGCCGCCGCGGCCAGGGGGTGCCGTCGATTGTGAAGAAGTCGATCATTCGGGCGATCACGTGCCGGTCGTAGGTCGCGGTGGCTGCCGGCGCGGTGGGCGTGGTCACGTATGAACGGTAGTGGGAGACCCCGACAGCCACCGTCCCGGTGGTGGCCGGCCAGGCCGTGTATTGTTTTTGGCAGACACAGAGGGGCACCCGCCGTAAGGCTACTGCCCCTCTTTTTTATGCCCTGATGTCTGCTTTCGCCTGTTGTGGCTTCGCGTGGGCCCCCTCGGCCCACGCCGCTGCGGCGATGCGCCGGACCCAGACCCGCACATAATCTGCTGTTCTCCGGGATTGGTCTGCACACCCCCGCCTTGCTGCACTACGGCACCGCTGGCGACGTGCACGACCAGCGGCAACGCATCCTCGACGCCGCCTGGCAAGCCCACCGGACCGGTTCACCCTCCGCCCCCGACCCCGGCCCTGCCCGACACCGTGTGGTTCAACAAACCAGCAGCTCAACCCGCAGATCTAGAGAACACCTGACCATGAAAATGTCTCACTTGACTGGTGTCAGGTTCCCGCGCGAAGCGGTACGCGTCGTCGGCCACCGATGGCTCCCGACCGTCGGGAACGACGAGGCCCAGGATGCCGTCTCCCGTTGTCACCGCCATGACACGACCTTCCCTCCGACCGGGCGGTGAGCAGCTTGTATCTCCGCTTGTTCCTGCCGCCCTGCCCGCTCGTCCGCGTCCCCGTCCGGTATCGATGCCGGCACTACCCGCCCGAGTTCAACTACCCGCGGCCGTCAATCCTGCTGAACTTCTGCTGGGGACGGCCCTTCCATCCCGCTGTGGCCGAGTGGCCGCGCAGCACATCCTGCGCGCGCTGGGCTGGCAGCCGGGACATCACCTCGACATCCAGCCGCACCGAGGGGTGCTCATCATCGCCTCGGCCGGCGATGGTCGGCACAAGGTGGGTAGCCGAGGGCAGCTGCCACTGCCGGCGTATGCGCGACGTATGTGCCGGATCGAGCAGGGCCAGCCGGTGCTGCTGGCCGCTCTTGTCATCCATGACCTGATCGTTGTGCATCCGATCGGCGCCGTCGCTCGGCTGCTCGCCGATCTGCATGTCGAGGTGGCAGGAGGCGGCCATGTCTGCTGACCCTGCCACTGTTGCCGCGGCCCGGCAGGTCCTCGCGCATCTCGGTGTCACCCTGGCCGACCTCCAGTCCAGCGCCGGCATGTCACTCTCTCTGCCGACGGTCGCCGAGTACCTGCCTCGCGTCCTTGCGGCGGCGGGCCCGGGTGCGAGACGGACGTACGGCACGTACTGGGAGCGGATGGCCGCAGCGTGGGGTGATTGGCCTCTAAACCACGTCGCAGCGAGCGACATCGAGGCGATGAAACAGCAGAGGATCGCCAGGGCCCGGTCGCGGCGTAACAGCCGCAACGGCCGGCACGCTGGCGAGCATGTCATCGCCGCCGCCCGCGCCTTCTACTCCCGGGCTGTCGCTGATGGCCTGATCGACGCCTCGGCCAGTCCCGCCCACCGCGTCGCCAAACCCCGCCGCCTCCCGAGCACCCGCCGCGCCTTGACGCCACACGAACTGGAAGAGATCAACGCGGTGGCGCGGACCAGCGGCAACGACGTCATCCTCGACGCCCTCCTGCTGCGCCTGCACACCGAAAGCGCCTGCCGGCGCGGCGGTGCCCTCGCCCTGCGGCTTGTCGACCTGGATCGCGCCAACGGGCTCGTGCGCCTGGCAGAGAAAGGCACCGTGCGGTGGCAGCCGATCAGCCTCGACCTCGCCGAGCATCTGCACGAACGCGCCCGCGTCCGCGGCGCCGTTCTGCCCACCGACCGCTTGTTGCGCTACCGCGACGGCCAGCCGATCAGCAGCCGCCGCTACGACAATCTGTGGAAACGCATCGGCGAGCGCCTGCCCTGGGTCGCCGCGCAGGGCATCTCCACCCACTGGCTGCGCCACACCACCCTCACCTGGGTGGAACGCAACTTCGGCTACGGGGTAGCCCGCGCCTACGCCGGGCATACAGACAGCCCAGGATCTTCCACCACCACCTACATCAAAGCCGACCTCCAGGACGTCGCCGACGCCCTGTCGGCGATGACCGGACAGCCGCACCCACTCGTCACGACGCGCGAGACCTCCAACGGTCCGGCGACAGGAACCTTGCCCTGACCGGCCAATCTGACTTGCCCTAGGCGGCGCGGTGGGGGAGTGGCTCCCCATCGCGCCGCAGCACGGCAAGGCAGGTTAAGGATTGCGGGTTGGGCGACAACAACACCAGAGCGCGTCCCTCCATGGATCGGTTGGTGGCGCTTCACCGCATAGCCTTGCGGCGGTCGACGGACAGCAAATGATCACATCGTGCGATGGCTTCGTCGCACTGTGCGGGTAGCCTGACGCCGGCCGAGCGAACCCGAGAGGGAAGGTGCCCGTGGAGTACGACGAAATCGATTGGTTGCGCCGCCAGGACCCTGCATGGCGGCTGCTCCGTGCCGACCATGCACCGCTGGTGCTGCGGTTCCTCGGCCAGGTGTTCGTCGACGACAACGTCAGGTCAATCTCGGGGGATCGGCTCGCTGAGCGTCTCGACGACCTGCTGTTCGCACTGAATGACCAGTACGGCGAGGGGACGTTCCCGAAGAGCGCCCGTGCCTACCTCGGTGACTGGGTAGACGCGGGCTGGCTACGCCGGTACTACCCGCCGGACTCCGACGAGGTTCACTTCGACGCAACCCCGGCCGTGGAACGCGCGCTGGCATGGGTACGCAGCCTGCAAGCACGCGAGTTCGTGGGAACAGAGTCCCGCCTCAACATCGCCGTGGACCTGCTACGGCAGATGGCCTTCGGCGCGGAGACCGACCCTGACGCACGCCTTGAGGTCCTACAGCGACGCCGCTCGGAGGTCGACGCGGAGATCGCTCGGGTCCGCGCCGGTGACTTCACCGTGCTTGATGACACCGCCCAGCGCGACCGTTATCAGCAGTTCGTGGCGACGGCGCGGAGCCTGCTCGGGGATCTACGGGAGGTGGAGGACAACTTTCGGGCCCTCGATCGGCGGGTGCGTGAGCGGATCGCGGCGTGGCAGGGATCCAAGGGCGAACTACTCGATGAGATCGTCGGTAGTCGGCAGGCCATCTCCGGGTCCGATCAGGGCCGCAGCTTCGACGCGTTCTACGACTTCCTGCTCTCGCTACGCCGCCAGGAGGAGTTCACCGATCTGCTGGAACGGGTGCAGGCCCTCGACGCCATCGGCCATGCAGACCCGCGCATGAACCGTGTGCAGTACGACTGGCTGGAGGCAGCCGGCCGGACACAGGCCACCGTGCGACTGTTGTCGGAGCAGCTTCGTCGGTTCCTTGACGATCAGGCGTGGCTGGAAAACCGCCGGGTCATGGACGTTCTCCGCAGCATTGAGGCACGCGCACTCGCTCTACGAGATGTGGACACGTCGAGGGTGAGGATGTCACTGGACGACACACGGGTCGAGGTCGTGCTGCCAATGGAGCGGCCGCTGTACCAACCCCGTGCTCGGCACGCCGTCAACAGCACCAGCACCGCCGACCCTGTAGTCGACGTTGACATGTCGGCGCTGTTCCAGCAGGTGTATGTCGACCCCACGCGTCTGGTCGCGGCAGTGCGCGACGTGCTTCGCGGAGCATCGCAGGCGTCGCTGCGGGACATCATCGGCGCTCACCCACCGACGGACGGGCTCGCCGAGCTGGTGGGCTACCTGTCCCTGAATGACGCCTCCTTCGAGGTGGTGTTCAACGAGTCACGCCGCGAGTCGATCACCTGGACCGATTCCGAGGGCAGCCGCCGTACCGTCACCGCCCCGTCGGTGACGTTCGTCCGGACGAGGGAGGGGAGAGCGAATGAACGCGCCGGACACACGGAGTGAGCCGTCGCTTTCCGTGGCGGTAACGCAGCTCATGAAGGGTGTGGTCTACCGAGACACACATGCGGCGGCCTGGCAGCATTTGGCGGCGCTGCAGCCCCAAGTCCGTGATTACGTCGCTGTGCTCGGGTTAGTCGTCGTCATCGACGAGTCTGAGGGATACGCCTATCTGAAATCCCGGCCCGAGGATCCCGATCTCCCGCCTGTGCCGCGGCTGGTGCCGCGTCGGTCCTTGTCGTTCCACGTCAGCCTGTTGCTCGCCCTACTGCGCCGCAAGCTGGCCGAGACCGACGCCAGTGGTGCGGATCCCCGGCTCGTGCTGACCCGCCGCCAGATCATCGACATGCTGACGGTATTCATGCCCCTTGGCGCCAACGACGCCCGCCTGGTCGACCAGATCGACGCTCACCTGACGAAGGTCGTCGAGCTGGGATTCCTGCGCCGGACGAAGGACAAGGAGCCCAGCTTCGAGGTGCGCCGCATCCTCAAGGCGTTCGTCGATGCCCAGTGGCTGGCGGACTTCGACTCCCGCCTTGCGGAGTACGCCGCCGAACTCACCGAAGATGAGGAAGATGCTGCATGACCCGCCACGGCTACCGCCTGCACCGGTTGGAAGTCCGCAACTGGGGCACCTTTGATCAGCGGGTCTGGACCTTCCACCTCGACGGAGCGGACAGCCTCCTCACCGGCGACATCGGCTCCGGCAAGTCCACCCTTGTCGACGCAGTAACGACGCTGCTGCTACCAGCCAACAAGATCTCTTACAACAAGGCGGCCGGAGCGGACACCCGCGAGCGGTCGCTGCGCTCCTACGTTCTCGGCTACTACAAATCCGAGAGCAATGACGCCACCGGCACCTCCAAGCCAGTCGGATTGCGCAGCGGCAGTTGCTTCTCGGTGATCCTCGGCGTCTTCGCTGACGAGACGCAAGGAACGACAGTCACCCTCGCCCAAGTGTTCTGGCTCAACGATGCCAACACCGGCCAACCCGAACGCTTCTACGTCACCGCCGGCACCCCCCTGTCGATCAACGAAGATTTCCTCGACTTCGGCTCGGAGATCTCCCAACTACGTCGACGGCTACGCCAACGCGGAGCCAAGATCGCCGATCACTTCCCCGAGTACGGCCAAGACTTCCGCAGGAGACTCGGCATCGCCTCCGAGCAGGCAATGGACCTGTTCCACCAGACCGTATCGATGAAGGCAGTCGGCAACCTCAACGACTTCGTCCGCAGCCACATGCTCGAACCCTTCGACGCCGCATCGGTGATCCGCCAGCTCATCGACCACTTCGACGACCTCAACCGAGCTCATGACGCGGTCCTTCGCGCCCGAGAACAGATCGCCGGGCTCACCCCGATTCTCGCGGCCTGCGACGCACACGACCAGCACGGCCAAACGCTGCAAACCCTCGACGAACAACGCGCCGCCCTACCGCACCTCGTCGCCCGCCGCAGCGCCGATCTCCTCGACGCACAGATCACGAACCTGACCGACGAGCTCACCACAAACCGGACACTGCTCGGTCAGGTCGACGGGGAGATCGGAGCCCTGGAAGAAGAACACCGCCGCGCGGACCTCGCACGAGAGGGCCTCGGCGGCGGACGCATCTGGGAACTCGAGCGACAGATCAATGACCTCTCCGCAACCCGCGACCTGCGCAGGGGCCGCATGATAGGCCTGAACGCACTGCTCGACGCAGTCGGACTCGCCCGCGTCGCCGACGCCACCACCTTCGCGACCCGCCAGATGGCAGTCGCCGAGGAAATCCAGCGATATGACAACGCGATCGCCGACCTTCACACCGCCGCCACCGATGCAGGCGTCCACGTCCGTGACCTGGAAAAGGACGCAGCCGAGATCAACGCCGAGCTGCGCAGCCTGAGCGGCCGACCGAGCAACATCCCACGCCACAACCTCGCCCTGCGGCAACGTCTCTGCGCTGGCCTCGACCTACCCGAAACCGAACTACCCTTCGTCGGCGAACTCGTCCAAGTCCGCGCCGAACACGTCGAGTGGGAAGGCGCCGCCGAACGCGTCCTGCGAGGCTTCGCGCTGTCGCTGCTCGTCCCCGATGAGCATTACCGGGCAGTTGCCGACTGGGTCGACGGACACCACCTGGACGGCAGACTCGTCTATTACCGGGTACCAGCCACCGTGCCCAAGACCGTCGAGACGCCGCCGCTCAACGCCGGCCTCCAACTGTTTGACACCCTCGACCTCAAAGACTCACCGCTCACCCCGTGGCTGCAACGGGAACTTCGCGACCGCGCGGCACACCAATGCGTCACCACCATGGTCGACTTCCGTCGCGCTCCCAAGGCGATCACCCGGACCGGCCAGCTTAAGGACCCTTCTGGACGCCACGAGAAAGACGACCGCAGACGCATCGACGACCGCAGCCAGTACGTCCTTGGCTGGTCCAATGAGTCGAAGATCCACGCCCTCGTCGAACAGGGCCAACGAATCGACCGCCTCCTAGACGCCGCCCGCAAGACCGAAAGTGAGCTTGCGAGCAAGATCAAAGCCCGAAGCCAGCGGCTGGGCGAGCTCCACAAGATCACCGTCTACCAGGACTTCGCCGACCTCGACTGGGAAGCAGCCACCCACACGATAGAACGCCTGCAGGACGAGAAACGTCGCATCGAGTCCGGCACCCAAGGTATCGCCGAACTCACCACCGAACTGGACCGCCTCACGCAACTGCTGCAGGGCGCGAGACGCCGTCGTGACGAGCACAGCAACAAGATCGCCGTCACCGAGAACGCGTTGAAAGCTGCCAAGACTCGCCGCCAAGAGGCCGACGAGCTTCTCGACGACCCACGTCATGAAGCGGCAAGTGCCCACTTCCCGCAGCTCATGACGCTCATCCCGGTCCAACCGGTCACGCCCGAGGGCTGGGACCGCCTCCGCGAATCACTCATGACGACACTCGCGCGCCAGCGGGACGACACCACGAAGAAGCAGAACCAGGAGAGCAACAAGGCGGTCAGCCTGATGGCCGCCTTCCGCAGCACCTACCCCCTCGACACCGCGGAGATGGACGCCTCACTCGCGGCCGCCGCCGAGTACCGCACCATGCACCAGCGCCTCATCCACGATGACCTACCTCGCTTCGAAGCCGAGTTCAAGACCTACCTCAACACCAACGCCATCCGCGACATCGCCACCTTCCACTCCCAGCTGCGCCAACAGGCCGCCCTCATCAAGAACCGCATCGCCACGATCAACGAATCCCTCGTCGGGATCGACTACAACCCAGGCCGCTACATCCGGCTCGACGGCAACCCGAGCCCGAACGTCGAGGTCCGCGAGTTCCGAACCGAGCTGCGCGCCTGCACGGACGACGCCCTCGGCCACGATGACTCCGAGCAATACTCGGAACGTAAATTCCTCCAGGTCAAAGCCCTCATCGAGCGCTTCCGCGGCCGGGAAGGCCAGACAGAGACCGACCGCGCCTGGACCAGACGCGTCACCGACGTCCGCAACTGGTTCACCTTCACAGCCACGGAGCGCTGGCGAGACGACGACACCGAATACGAGACCTACGCCGACTCCGGAGGCAAGTCCGGAGGGCAGAAAGAGAAGCTCGCCTACACCATCCTGGCCGCGTCCCTGGCCTACCAGTTCCGTCTCGACGCCGAGAACACCGGCACATTCCGGTTCGTCGTCATCGACGAAGCCTTCGGCCGTGGCTCCGACGACTCCACCCGCTTCGCGCTCGCCCTGTTCCAGCGTCTCGGCCTGCAACTGCTGATCGTCACGCCCCTGCAGAAGATCCACGTCATCGAGCCATACGTATCCGCAGTCGGCTTCGTCGACAACCCCACCGACAACTTCTCCCGGCTGCAGACCCTGACCATCGACGAATACCACCGCCGGCGGCAGGCCCACACCGGCGCCGACCCGGAGGCATAACCATGCCGCGCAGCCGCAGCAGCCAACGAGCCTCATGGGCCACCGTCGAGGACGTCATCGCCGTCTTGCGACGGCGCTGGGAACGCGGCGACTTCCTGCGCGACGTTGCCCACGGCACATCGCCAACACCGCTCGCCGTGTTGCTGAAAGGACCGACCGCCGCCGAAACCGCCGACAACTTCGGGGATGTCCAACAGTGGGCCACCCGCTGGCGCGAAGTCGACGGCCGATCCCTGCGTGTCGAGTACCGCAGCGTCGGCGGCCGGCTCATCGGCACCAACCAACTCCCGCACAAGGCATGGATAGACACGCCAGACGGCCTCTGGCGAACGCTCGGCGTCCAGGCTCAGGTCGACCGCTATCAAACCCTCCTCGACCTAACCCGCGCCGTCTCACCTCCGATAGCCGCGTGGGCCGCCGAGCGCCCGATGAAGCTCCTCACCCACGAACAGGACTGGACTCGCCTGCTCGACACGGTCGCGTGGATCGACCATCACGCCGATCCCGCCACCTACCTGCGACAGATCGACGCCCGCGACGTCGACACCAAATTCGTCGAGACCCGCCGCAGCATCCTCGCCGAGCTACTCGACCGACACCTTCCCGCTGATCGAGTCAACGTCGCTCACCCGCCGTCAGCCTTCGCTGAACGCTACGGACTACGGCCCAAGCCTCTGCTCGTTCGAATGCGCTTCCTCGACAACCACCACCGCCCCATGCCGTACAGCGACCTCACCGTCCGCGCGAGCGAACTGGCTACCACACCCCCGCCTGTGGCGACCGTCTATGTCGTCGAGAACGAAACCACCTTCCTCGCCTTCCCGCCCGTCCACGGCGCTGCCGTGATCCTCGGCAGCGGCTACGCCGTCGCGAAACTGGAGCCCCTGACATGGCTCCGCGACCGCAACCTCATCTACTGGGGCGACATCGACACGCACGGCTTCGCAATTCTCGATCGCCTACGCGCCGCCTTCTCACACACACGCTCGATTCTCATGGACCGCGAAACCCTGCTCGCCCACCGCGCACACTGGGGTCGCGAACCGGCCCCCACCCGCCGATCACTTCCGCAGCTTACGGAACAAGAGCGGGCACTTGTTGACGACCTCGTCAATGACACATTCGCACCGTCCCTCCGGCTAGAGCAGGAACACATCCGGTACCCAGCGATAAGCGATGCCCTCAAGACTTCGGCCGATTGACGTCCGGACAGTTCCCGGGCCTCGGGAGCCTCCTGCCCCGGCTGGCCGAGAAAGAGCTCAATCTTGGCTGGGGCGCTTCCGCCGTTCGCTACTGCCGACGCCAGTAAGTCAGTAGCCCTGAGGGCCACCCGTTCACCGGCGGGGCAGGCCTTGTTGGGCCCGCCTTGCGCCCCAAGCTTCGGCGCGCTTCTGATCCTGCTCACCACCCAGGGTGTCGCCCGACTGGCGGCACCACGACAGGCCGAGCCGCTGGCCGAGCCCAGCGCTCCATAGCCCCTCTGCCATGGCCTTACCGCCGCGCCGTCCCTGTTGCTACCGCGTGAACTCCAGCACTGAGTCTGCCTGACGGCGGCCCAATTCTTCCTGCCTGGACTGACTACGCTGCTGTCGTCTCTGCAGGCGCATTGAATCGGCTTCCTTGGGTAATTGTTGATGCTCATAGGCAGCTCGGGCGTAGTGTTTACGCATCGTAAAGTGCTAGACTTAACGCATGAGCACCCGTTTGTATAACGGGTGCTACGTAGGAGAGTTCAACTCCCCTCGGACACGTTATTTCCACACGAAGCGTGATAGTTCTTCGTGTTTTGCGTGATCCCCGTCCCGTTGGGCGGGGATTTTGCTGTGGCGGCGAGGAAGCCTCCCGCATGTGTGCGGCAGTCGATGCGTTCGCGCTCGCGTGGGCGCTGGGAACGAGGACGGTGTAGGTCGAGCGCCTGGTGGCCCCGTACCCGTGCAGCCGGACGACGAGCTTCGCCGGCTCGGCCCGCGGCTTTGGATGTTGGCCGCCCAAGCCGCGCTCGACCAGACGGCCCGGCGGGGTCATCCGGCGTCAGCAGGGCAAGGGTGTCGTCGTCACCGACCCCCAGACTTGGCCGCGCGAACCCTGATCTTCCGAGTGTTGACCCATTCCGGCGCTGAGTGTGCGATTATCGCACCATGGCTGATGGCTGGGACTGGCCCCTCGTCGGTGAGCAGGTACGGCAAGCCCGCTTGTCGTTGGGGATCTCGCAGCAGGATCTCGCGGCGATGGTGGGGTTGGACCGCACCATGCTGGCCAAGGTTGAGGCTGGCAGCCGCCGTTTGGACGGCTTGGAGCTGGCTCGGCTTTCCAAGGCACTGAAGGTGTCGATGGAGTACTTGATTCAGCCGCCGCCAGCGGTGTTGTCCCGACGGGCGGCGCCGCTGACCGAGGAAACGGACACTGAGGCAGCACGGTCGTCGGAACGCCTCGAAATCGCCATGGTTGAGTGGCTGCGCAATGTCCAGCAGTTGCTGGACATTGGCGTGTTGCGTGCCCGTCCTCTGCTTCGCTACCCGCACCCGGTGGCATCCGAGGATGACGCGCGTCAGACAGCCCGGTGGTTGCGACAGCGGTTCGGGCTTGGTGATGAACCGATCGGCAGCATCATGGACGTCTGTGAGTGCGCAGGTCAGTGGGTTCTGGTCACCGACCTGCCAGGCGACGGCGCATCGCTGATCGAGGGCGACATCGCCGTTGCTGTCGTGAGCACTACGGGCGATCCCGGCCGCCGTCGGGCTACCGCTGCACATGAGTTGGGGCATCTCATCATTGGTGATGAGTACTCCGCCGACCTCGGCGTGAGTGCCTCGCGTGCAGAACGGGAGGCGGTGATTGACGCCTTCGCCGCGGAACTGCTGCTGCCCGTGCAAGCGATTGCCGCTACCGGAGCCCGCGGGATGGTGAGCCGGGATCAGATTGTGAGCTTTGCGGCTCGATACCGTACCTCTTGGTTGTTGGCGTTGCGGCAGGCTGAGCAGGCAGGGGCCATCGACTCAGAGACGCGTAGGTCCTGGAGCCAGGTTCGGCCTACCCACGTGGAGTTCATGGAGGCGTTGGGCTGGGCACCGCAGCCCGACCTTGCGTCGGTGCGGGTATCGCCCGCCTACGCACAGGCCGTGATGGAAGCGTTGCGGAACAGGCGAATCACCCGGGCCAGGGCTCTGGAGTTGATGCATGGCCACATCGCCGAGGCGGATCTACCGCAGGACGACGACCTGGAGATCGCGCCGTGACCCTGTCGGCGCAAGCCACGTCTGTCCTTGTGCTCGACACGATGGTTCTCAGCCACTTCACTCTCGCTGACCGGCTAGACGTCTTGCAGGATCTGCTGCTCGATGCCGATTGTTGGACGACTCAGGTGGTTCGGGAGGAGTTGCGGGCGGGATCTGAGGATCATCGTGAACTGGCCGTCGCTTGCGAGGCGGACTGGTTGGCCACTGCCCAACTGGACACGCTCGATGAGGTGCGGTGCTTTACCAAATGGGCCGCGCGGCTCGGCTCGGGTGAGCGCGACCTCGGGGAAGCGTCCGTCCTCGCGGCCGCCGAACTGCGGGGAGGCGTGGCCATCACGGACGACAGGAACGCGACGCAGGTTGCCCGTGCCCACGACGCCCGTGTTCACGGCACCATCTGGCTTCTCGCGGGGGCCTGCCGGGATGGCAAGCAAACCCTTCCGGCTGCGGGGAACCTCATTGAGGCACTGAGAGCAACCGGTGCTCGTTTGCCCTGCTCCGGAGCGGAGTTCCCGGGCTTCGCCCGTAAGCACAACCTCCTGTAGTCGCTACTGGCAACTTCTTGGCTTAACGGAGGGCAGTGCCTCGTACGCGGCGGCTGGAGTCTTCGCGTGGTCGACCGGAAGCTGCTCTTGTCCGACCTGCAAAAGTAGTCCCGACGAGCACAAGACCGCCTGGCACCCGGCAGAACGACCTGGCTGAGCCAGCTACCGCCACCCCTGCACGGAGCGGCGGCAGATAACCGCCGCTCCGTCAAGGCGGGAGAAGCTTACCTGGCAGACATTCAATGCTCCGTCATGAAATGGTAATCCGGAGTCCTGCCCACTCCGACCGCCGGCTAATTCTCGGACACGTTATTTCCACACGAAGCGTGATGGTCCGACAGTGCGCGAGGCAGCAACGTTTGGGCGTCCGAGTGTGCGTCCCCGCTCGCATCGATCGGCGCGCATCGTGATCAGCTTGACAGGGATTACCTGCATCGTGTCGATGTGCGCGTACGGATCTTGCTCTGGTTCGGGCCAGCAGACCGAGGGATCGCGCTGGGTGCAGCTTCATCGGCTCCAGGAATCGGCGGGTTCAGTCAGTCCGCTCGTCGGGCTGTAGGTTATCGCAGCCCGGTGCCGCAGCCACTGGGTCGCGGGTAGTACCCGTCCCTCTCCTCACCGCGCAGCCCCCCACGCCTGCAGTCACTTCGGCGAGGACGCTGACATCGCCGTACGCAGGGCCGGTGAGCGAAGCCCGAGCGCGCGGCAGCGGCCAGCAGGAACGTCGCACAGACCACCAGGATGACGCTTGCGCTGAAGAGGTCGTTGAGGGAGCCCAGCGCGTTGTTGGTGATCACCAGCGGCAGGCTCTGCGCCAGGACGAGTACCGACTGTACCCGCGCTAGGTGCGTGGACGGAGCGCCGCCCAAGATCAGCGGGCCGACGTGCGTGGTGAACAGGCCTGACCCGGCCCCGGCCACCGCTGCGGCCGCCACGGCAGGGATGATGTCGGGCAGGAACGCCAGCGCGAGGATCGCGGCGGCTGCGAGCGCGAGCCCTCCAGCAGCGGCCACCCCTGGCCGCGCGAACGCCCTGGTGGCGGTGACGGTGAGGGCCACGGCGACGATGCCCAGCGCGACCGCTCCGGCGAGGAGGCCGCCCGTATCAGCGTTCCAGCCGCGCTGCTGTGCGAGCAGAGGGATCAGCAGCCCGGACACCGGAAGCAGGAACCCCGCGGCGACGGCGATGAGACCCAGGGCCGATCGCAGCAGCGGATCGGACCACGCGACCCGCAGACCGTCGGCCGAGCGGCGCAGCGCGTTCCCGCCGCCGGCGGCGTGGGCGTTGCCGACGAGCGGGGCCGCAGCCCGATGAGGATGGCCGCCATGACCACGAACGTGCCGGCGTTCATGAACGCCGCCGCGGCGAGCCCGGCGGTGGCCACGACCAGGCCCCCGGCCGAGGGGTCGGCGAACGTGGAGAGCTGCCCGATCGCCTGCCGTGCCGACATGGCCCGCGCCAGGCCGGCCCCGGACACCAGCCGCCGCGGCATCGATCCCGAGCTGGGCAGGTAGAACGCGTCCACGACGCCGATGATCAGAGCCGCCGCGAGCAGGAGGTACGGCTGGACGCCGAGCACCAGGACGGCGCCGCCCAGCAGCACCGTCGCGGCGGCCATGGTCACGTCCGAGGTGATCATGACGTGCCAGGCCCCGATCCGGTCGGCCAGCGCGCCGCCGAACAGCAGGAGCACGACCCGCGGCAGGTTGATCGCGGTAAGCACCGTACCCGCGAAGGCCCCACCCCACCCGGCCGCCGTCCACGTCATGGCGAACGCCATGATCTGCGAGCCCAGCAGCGACAGGGTGACGCCGGCCAGCCAGACCCAGTATCTGCGGGGTACCCCCGTCCGCTGAGCCTGGGCTGCCTCGTCCTCGTAGGAGACAGTCATGCTCTTCTGATCCGTCTCTCGTGGCTTGTGCGACCCGGCGCAGTCTCGACCCTCGATCAGGTCGAGGGTCAAGCCGGGCGGGATCAGCGGACGGTGAAGCCCCCCGTCCACCGTGACGAGCAGCTCGGGAGTCGGGGCGGGCAGCGACGGCGTGCCTGTGGCCAGGTCGATTGCGCCGTGCTCGCGCGCCGTCAGCAACAGCTCGACCAGCGCCATGGGGCGCAGATGGCCGGTCCGCGCGGCCGGCCCTCCGATTTTCGGCGTGGGGTGCGGTAGCCTCGCCCAACGAGCTCAGAGTGGGGCGATCATGGGGAAGTTCAGCCGACCGGGAGCGACGTCGGGGGAGGTCAACAGGCACCTCCGCAGGTTTCTCGGCAAGCCCTTCAGCACCCCTCGACGAGGAACTGCCCGAGGGTGCACCGGTCCGCCTGCACGGCTTCGCCGAGGTTCCGTTCGAGGGTCAGGTGACCCTGACAACCGATGGTCTGGCCGAATTTGCCCGGCAGCGTGCCTGGGCCCGTCCGGACGGCTACGCCCAGGAGTTGCTCTTCGTCGTTGACGGCCGGTTCATGGGGCCGGAGTTACTCGACTTTGTGATGTCTTGCGCGGTGCGCTACGCCGAGCAGGGGCGGTTGCTCTCCTGGGAGGAGCCGGTCCGCCTGGACGTCGAGGTGCCGCTCAGCGCCGGGATGCGGTTCCTGCTGCCGACCCCTGCGGCCTTGTTCGATGAGGACTTCTAGTTCGTGACTGGCCCGGCTGGAGAGACGAACTTCTGCCTGCTGGTACCCGCCTATGAGGTGGAGGCCGATCTCCTGGCATCTCGGGGACCGGAGCAGCTCTACGATGCTTTGGAAGAGCAGGACGTCGACATCTCCGACCTCCGACGGGAAGCGCTGCGGGCACGCATCTGAAGTCCCGTCCATGACGTGCATCATGCCCGCGTGCCGTCGGCATCGGCGCGCGGGTGTAATTCATCGACACTTCCCTAGACTGGCGTTACTGCCATAGGGGCGATGCTGGTGCGGGTGATCGCGCCGGCGAAACTCTTCGGCGGGCTCACCGGACTCCTGCGCGGCGCCGGCTAGCCGCATCGACCGGCTGTTGCGCTACCGCAACGGCCAGCCGATGACGATCTCGCCTTCTCCGGCGACTTCACCACCCAGCGCGCCAGGGACCTCATCGCCGCCGTCACCGGGATCGTGCGTGACGAGGGCTTCCGGATTAACCCCGACAAGATCCGTATCCGTGGGCAAGCCGACCGGCAATTCCTCGCTGGACTCGTCGTCAACCGCCGGCCGGCCGCGCCCGCGAGGAATACGACCGGCTCCGCGCCATCCTCCACAACGCCACCCGCACCGGCCTCGAGGCGCAGAACCATTCCGGCCACCCGGCCTTCGCCGAGCACTTCACCGGACGCGTCGCCTGGATCGCCTACCACCACCCCGCGAGGGCCGCCAAGCTGGCCAGGCTGCTGGCCCAAGCACTCACCGCACAGTGAACCATCGCGCGACCAAGCGGTGGGGGATGCCTCCCTCACAATTTGCCCACCGAGCAGAGAGCCCTGCCCCACGTCCAGGGGCTGCGTGCCCGCTGACTGCTATAGAATTACGGCATGCGCACCCATGCTAAGCATGGGTGCTGCAAATTTGTGTTCGGACACGTTATTTCCACACGAAGCGTGATGGTTCTTCGTGTTTTGTCTGATCCCCGTCCCGTTGGGCGGGGATTTTCGCTGTGGTGGCGAGGAAGCTCCCCGGCGGGGTGAGCGTGTAGATCGCGGTCTCGGCTTCGACGGTCCAGGCGCGGTGATCACACACGATGATCATGTTGCTGGTGTGCAGGTAGGCGGCGACCTTGTCCGGGTCGGGGCTGCATAGCGCCGGGTGGGCTCTGTGGAGCTCCCGGTCGTGCTGGACGCGGTCCAGGAGGTGGTCTTCGCGGATGTAGAGGATCTTCGGTCGGGCAGAGGTCTTGGTGCGGGTGCTCGTGTGGCCGTGGCGGCAGCGGTAACCGGGACGGCCGTGGACCCAGTGGGAGTCCATGACTCTGCCGCAGACGCCGCAGTAGACCAGGCCGGCCAGGGAGTAGTGGCGAGGAGCGCCGTCAGCGGGGGTGGGTGCGGTGTGGATGGCTTGGGCTGCGACGAACTGTTCCTCGGTGACCAGCGGTGGGTGGGCGATCTGGCGGGAGATGACCCAGTGCGGGCGGCGTTCCAGCGTTGGATCTCGTGGTGTCGGGTGATGGTGCCGTCGGGGTCGATGTCGTTGTGGTCGGTGCGTTGCCGGTTCCACACTTGGCGGCCGGTGTAGCGGGGGTTGGCCAGTATCGCAGCGACGGTGGTCAGCATCCAGCGTTGGCCGCTGCGGTGCCGGTTGCGGGCCGGGTCGGCGCCGGACGGACACGGCACCCCGGTGTCGTTGAGCCTGCGAGCGATACTGGCCACGCTGCGACCAGCGAGGCGCTGCTCGAAGATCCACCTCACCCAGGGTGCGGTCGCCGGGTCGGGTTCCAGGCGGTGCAGGCGTCGTCCCCAGGCGGCGTGGGCGCGGTTCGGGTGAGGGCCGGCGTCAACCAGCCGGTAGCCGTAGGGCGGCCGGCCGCCGAGGTGCCGCCCCTGCAGCTCGGCTTGGGCGCGCATCGCCGCGACGGTGCGGTGCCGGGCCCGGGACACTTCCCGCTGGGAGTGCACGCCCAGCAGGTCCAGCAACGCCAACTGTCGGGGGTTGTCGAAGTCCACCGGCCCGTAGGTCTCCGGCAGCCACAGCTGCACACCATGCCTGAGTAAGCTGGGGGTCAGCTGTTCGACCTGCTGGCCGTGGAAGGCGCGTTCGTACTCGCCCACGACGATCGCGTCGAACCCGCGCGCCGGGTCCGTCACCGCGGCGAGCAGCCGTGCCGCCTGCGGCCGATCCGGCCAAGCGATCCGGCGGGAGACACCCTCGTCGAAGAACTCGGCCACGATCCGACCGTGGCCGGCGATCAGGTCCTCGGCGTAGTTGCGCTGCCATCGACACGACGACGCCCGGTCCTGGAAGTCGACGGTGGACATCCGGCCGTAGAAGACGAAGCGGATGCCGGGTGGAGGTGATGTTGTCGGGCGTCGCGCGCGATTGCGGCCTCGCTGGTTCGGCTGCCGTATCCACCAGCCGAGCAGGTCGGGGCCGTTGAGTTCCGGCGCGTAGTGCATCAGGACCCCTATCCAAACACGGCGCTACAGCCGCCCATCTCGATATAGATGGCTAACGATGCTGTGGTCCGTGGGGGTTCGGCCACTCGCAACATCTGTTGGCTCAACCGTGCGAGGCGGGGCCGGCTGGTCGCCTGGGGTGCAGCTGTGCGGTGACCGCCTCGGCGGGTTTTCGGTGCGCCACCGGCGGCGCCTGACCGGCGGCAGCGCGGAAGCCGTCCGGCAGTTCGGCTTCGACTGGCCGGTACGACACTGAAGGCGGAAACCGGCTGGTCCACGTCGTGGGCCAGCCGGTAGTCTGCGCCGGCCAGAAAGAAGCGCCGCGGTGGTCGAGACGATGACTCTGTGGCGGCCGACCGGCCCCGAGGAGCTCGACCTCGTGCGTGCTTCCGGCTGGAAGGCGTGGCCGCCGCGACTGCCCGACCAGCCGATCTTCTACCCGGCCCTCAACGAGTAGTACGCAATCATGATCGCCAGGGACTGGAACGTTCCCGCCTCCGGCGTCGGCTACGTCACCAGGTTCGCGGCCGACCGTGAGTTCGCCTCTCGGTACCCCGTCCAGCAAGTAGGCGGGCGCGACATCCTTGAGCTGAGGGTGCCCGCTGAGGAGCTCGACGAGTTCAACCAGCACATCGTCGGGCTGATCGAAGTTGTCCACGAGTTCCGGCCCGGCAGCTGATCAGGCGTGCGTAACCGGCGTGGACTCGTCGGACGGCCGGCGAGGGTCCAGCATCCACTGGGCAGGGAAGTCGAGTGCCGGTGTCACGCCCCGGTGCAGACCGTCCTCGGTCTCCCAGTGTGACGCGTCGAGTTGGATGATCTGGTAGCCGTGACCGTCCAGCCAGCTGGTGGCCTGTTCTCGCAGGGATTGTGCTGAGGCGAGACCGGTGCCTCAACGCGTGCCTGGCGCAGCGGGTGAGAGCAGCGAAGCCGTCGAGTGGCTCTGGTGCATGTCCAGCCCGTGCTGCGCTGCGGGGTCGATGACTGGGCCGAATCGAGTTCGATCGGGGTTGTTGGCTCGGGCAGGATGGCGGGGTGATCTGGGGGAGACGGAGCAGCGGGGTTCAGCGGCCAGCGGTGGGGGAGGTCGGGCCGCTCGGGGCGGTGCACGTCGCGGTCGACGATGCCGCCGCGGGGCGGTGGGAGGCGTTGGACCATCTGGTCGAGGTGCTGATCGAGGTCGATGCTGCCGGTGATGAGGTAGCGGCGCGATCGGCGTTGAGGCTGGTGGCAGGCGTTGCGGGTTTGGTGGCCCGGTTGGACCGGCACGCGCGGCAGGCAGCGTGGTATGGCCCGTACCAGGAGTCCGCATTGCGGCGGGTCGGGGCGCGTTTCTCGGTCGCGACGTCGGGGCCTGTCGCGATGGCGCTGGCGAGCATGCATGGTGACGGGCGGATCCGGGCACGCGCGGTCGCGGCGATGGTCGATCGGCCGTGCCCGGAGGTGATGCCGTTCCTCGTGCTTCGTGGCGGTGATTGGGTCAAGCCGGTACGGGATCGGGCGCGGGCCGGGCTGGCGTTGTTGCTCGCCGACGATCCGGGTGGCTGTCTGCCGGCGGTGCTGCCGATGGCGTTGCGCCTCGACGCGCGACTGCGGGGTGGCTTCGCCGTCACGCAGATACGGGCGGTGTTGCTGTCGGCGCCGGCGGAGGTGTGGCGTGGGCTGCTGGGATCGGGTGGTCGCAGGCAGCGGCGGTTCGTGTTCGACATTGTCCTGGCTCAGGGCTGGCTGCGTCTGCCCGACCTCGTGACCTGCGCCGAGGCTGACTCGGATGTGGGGATTCGGGTCCGGTCGGCTGAGGCGGCCTGCCGTGAGGCGGTCTGGACCCGCCGGCATGACGTTCTGCGTCGCCTGGCCCGGTCGGTTCGTGCGGAGGTGCGGGTGTTGGCGTTGACCGGGCTGGTCCGGGTCGGTCAGGACAGCGACGTTGCCGCGTATCTGGATGATGGTGCGCCGTTGGTCCGGGCTGTGGGCCGGGACGCGGCTCGCCGGCTCGGCATCGACGCTCGGGAGCATTACCGGACCGCGGTCAGCGCCGGAGAACCGGCGTTGGGTGCGATCGTTGGGCTTGCCGAGACCGGCTCGGCAGCGGACGCCCCGTTGCTGCGGCCGCTGCTGACCCACTCGCAAGCCAGGGTCCGTGCCCAGGCGGTACGAGGCCTGCGCCTGCTCGATGCGGTTGTCGCGCAGGAGGTGCTTGCGCTGCTGCGGGATCCGTCGCCGGCGGTGGTCCGGGAGGTGACCACCGCGCTGCGGCCCTTGACCGGTGCCCTGCCGCCGGGCCTTCCGTGGCAGCTGCTCGGGGACGCCCGGGTGGAGTTGCGTCGGGCCGGCTACCGCCTCCTGCGTGGCCACGGCGTCGACGTCCAGTTGCGCGCTGCCCTGATGCTTACCCTCGACCCGGACCCTCGCCTAGCCGAACGTGGCAAGGCCGACGTGACCCGCCTCGCCCGGGACGGCGCACGAACCACTTGGCGCCGCACTCCATTACCCGAGCTGCCAGTCACCGCCGCGCAGCACGGCGAGCTTGCCGCGTTGGCGGCACGAGCTGCGGCGGCACTCGGCGAGGACACCAGCCGGCTGCTCACCACCTGGCTGGCGCGTACCCGCCCCGGCGCATGAGTGCGCCCCGCCTGACTATGGTCCGTGACCGATCCCGGGCCGGCGGATCTGCTCGTGTGTCTGCGTACGGACATGCCAGGTGTTGAGGTTTGCCCATTGCGCGGAGGCCGGCAGCCATCCGTGGTCCAGTCGGTGGGCAATCGCGCGCTTGGCGGCCGAATCCAGGGTCTCGGGCAGGTGGTCGAACGAGGCGGGCCAGACATCCAGCAGCGAGAAGACTTCCTGGCCGTCTCGCATCGTCAGCAGCAGCATGCACCGCCAGTGCGGGGATAACTCAGGCCGCCGCCCGGCCCAGTGCACGAACACGGGGCGTAGGTAGTGCACGGCCTCAAGGGCGGCGTATTCGGCGAGCCAGCCGGCGCCGTGGTTGCGGTTGAACCCGTATGCAATCGCCTCGGCGTCCAGCCGGATGAGTTCGGCGGTGTCGATCGCCTTGACGGTTCGGGGAACGCCGTCCTGGTCTGCATGGAGCATCTGGTCGCGGCGGACGGCAGGATCGCCGAACTGGCCGCGATGCCACCAGGCACCGAGGCCCGGCGGCCCAACCCGCGTGAGCCCTGGCGCTTACAGCAGCACACCTACGCCGACGCGTAGGCCCTCACCCGGTGCCGGTCCGATACCCACCGTTATTGGGGGGCAAGAGGACTTCTTGCTCATTTACTCCGGGCTGGCGGCACACCCGTCGAATATGCCGACATCAATGCGAGAGTGTCGCGTATTGCACGTCGCCCCCGATGCGCTCGGCGATGATCGGCCGAACGGCGCAGCGACGTACCTTCCCGTATGTTGCAAGGAAACGGCGCGGCTGAAAGGGTTCTGTCCCTGGCCAGGCGGGCAGCCGGGCGGCGATCTTGACTGATATCGTCTCTGCGCTGAGAGGATGTGGATGTCGCATTTCACGCGGGTTCGGACGCGGCTGGTGGACGAGCGAACGATCCGGGGGGCACTGGCTCGGATGGGCTACGAGGTTCTCCCACCAGGCAACGGTGTCCACGGCTGGCGGGGTCAGAAGGCAGACGCGGCCTTCAAGGTGCGCCCGGCCGGGACGAAGTATGAAATCGGCTTCGTGCCGGAGTCAGGCCGGGGGTTTACCGTCGTCGCGGACTGGTGGGGCGTGGACGTGTTGCCCAAGGACGCGTTCATGCAGCGCCTGACCCGCGAGTACGCGCTGGTCGGCACCGTTTCCGCGCTGGCCGAGCAGGGCTTCGAGGTGCAGGAGCAGGTGGAGAAGGAGTCGGGGGAGATCCGGGTGGTGCTGCGCCGGGTGGGTGCCTGAGACATGGCCGAGGAGATTCTCGAGGTGACCATCAGCCCTCAGGGCAAGGTGGAGATGCACATGCGTGGCGTGGAGGGGATGGCCTGCCTCGCCATGACCCAGCAGCTGGTCGACCTGCTCGGCGGCGACGTCGAGAGCCAAGAGCTGACCGCCGAGGCCTACGTCGAGGTCGAGGGGGAACTGCAGGACCAGGTGTGGCACTGAGCGCGTCCGTGCCCTGGCGGATCCACGCGACCCTTCCCCGCTCGCGGGCCAACGGCCCAGGGGAGCGGTTCGTGGTCTGGACCCAGGGCTGTTCATTGGGCTGCGCCGGCTGTTTCAATCCGGAGACGCACCCGGCTGGCAGCGTCGCGCGTGAAGTTGCGAACGTGGTCCGCGAGGTGTTGGCGACGCCGGGGATCGAGGGCGTGACCGTCACCGGCGGCGAGCCGCTGGAGCAGCCGGAGGCGCTGGCCGCTTTTGTGGCCGGGGTACGCCGCGCCGGGCTGGGCGTCGTCGTGTTGACCGGGTTCAGCCGTGCGGAGATCGCGACGGACCCGGCGCTCACGGCGGCGGTGGCAGGTGTAGATCTGGTGATCGCCGGCCGGTATAACCGACGTCTTCACCTCGGTGCTGGGCTGCGCGGGTCGAGCAACAAGGAGTACTGGGACCGGACGGGCCGGTACTCGGCGGCAATGCTCTCGGCCGTACCCGAGGTTGAGGTGTTGATTGGGCGGGATGGGACGGTGACGGTGACTGGGATGGTGGCGGCACCGGGCGGGGGTGGGCAATGACAATCAACGAGGAGATCCGGCTGTACCTGCGGGCGCGGGTTCCCCTGATCGTCCTGGTCACTGTGGAGGAGCAGCGGGCGCTGGACGTGCTGGATCGCGTGCGCCGAGACCGGGACTCGAACGCGGACCTCGTCACGTGGGACGTCGCCGACCGGTTCCGATCGGCTAGCGGCCGGCAGTTGCCGGACGCAGCTAACCCCGATGGGGCGCTCGACAAGATCCGGGGGCTGGTCGATGCCGCCCCGGATCGGCGCGACCTTTATGTGCTCAAGGACTTCCACGAATTCTGGGCGAAGAACCCGAACGTGAAGCGCAAGCTGCGCAATCTCTCCCACCGGCTCGTGTACAGCGGCGCGTCGCTGGTGGTGACGACCCCCGCCCGGGACGTGCCGGCAGAGCTGCGCGATGACGTGGTCGTGGTCGACATGCCGCTGCCGGATGCCGCGGCGCTGCGAATGCAGCTCGACGATCTGATCAGCAATACCAGCGGTGTCCGCGCCGACCTGACGGCGCATGGCCGGACGCGACTGGCCCAGGCGGCGCTGGGCCTGACGTCGACCCAAGCCACTCGGGCATTCGCAAAGGCGATCGTGCGTGATCAGGTGCTTGACGAGCGCGATATCCAGGCCGTGCTGGAGGAGAAGAAGGCGGTCATCCGCCAGTCACAGGCGCTGGAGTTCTACTCGGCGGACGAGACGCCCGACGACGTCGGCGGCCTGGAGATGCTGAAACACTGGCTGACACTGCGGGAACGGGCATTCGGGGAGGAGGCCGCCGCGTACGGCCTGCCCGCACCGAAGGGAGTTGCGCTGATCGGCATCCCGGGTACCGGCAAGAGCCTGACCGCCAAGATGGTCGGCGGCCTATGGCGACTGCCGCTGCTGCGGCTGGACGTGGGCGCGCTGTTCGGCTCGCTGGTCGGCGAGTCCGAGGAACGAGTCCGCCGGGCGCTGGACCTAGCCGAGACCGTGGCGCCGTGCGTGCTGTGGATCGACGAGCTGGAGAAATCGCTGGCGAACGGCGGCAACGACGGCGGCACCAGCCAACGCGTCTTCGGCACGATCCTCACCTGGATGCAGGAGAAGACCAAACCCGTCTTCGTCGTCGCCACGGCGAACGACGTGAGCGCCCTGCCGCCGGAGATGCTACGCCGCGGCCGGTTCGACGAGATCTTCTTTCTCGACCTGCCGACAGAGGCGGAGCGGCGCGAGATCATCGCCGTGCACCTGCGCAAGCGCGGCCGTGAACCGCGAGCGTTCGACGTGCCGCTGCTCGCCCGGGTGTCCGACGGGTACGTCGGCGCCGAACTGGAGCAGGCGGTCATCGACGCGATGTATCGAGCGTTCTCCGAGGGCGGGCGGGACATCACCACGGACGACATCGCCGCCGCGATCCGCCGCATGGTGCCGCTGAGCCGCTCGCAGCGCGAGACGATCGGCAACCTGCGGGCATGGCTACGCGACGGGCGGGCCCAGTCGGCGTCGTTCGCCGAGGCCTCCGTCGCGGCGCAGACGCAGGTCCAACTGGAACTCGCTTAGGACACGCGGCACTGGTGGGATGCGGCAATGGTGAGTGAGCACCGCGCGCGCAGATGGACTCGGCGCGCGACGCGCAGCCGGAAGGACGGCATGTTCGGCTTCCGCGCACGCCGGGCGTGGCGGCGGCTGGCCAAGGCCGCTACGAGCGGGGATCCGGTCGCGCTGTCCATGCTGCGCGGGCTGTCGGAGGCCCCTGCCTCCCCCCGGCAGCGGGATGCACAGGCGACGATCGCCGGCGTCTGGGTCGCCACCCGGGACCCCGACCTCCGTGCGGTGGTGGTCAGGACCGGCGCCCTCGCCGACGGCAGAGCGGGCCTGGTCACCGCCGCGCTTCACAACCGGTTGCTCGAATACTGGTCGCCCGCCGACGCGCCCGACGCCGCTGCGCTGCTGGCCGACCCCGACGGGCAGGTACAAGCGGGTACGGTGACCGCGCTGCAGGCGGCGACGATCGACCTGCTCGCCGCGCTGTGGGGTGCCGTGGAGGACGAGACGCGGCGAACCCCCGACGGTGCCGCCGCCCCCTGGTGGACCGGGCCACTGCCCATGGCCCTGCTGGCAAACCCGTCCCCTCCGCCGCCGCCCTCACTGGACGCGCTGTGGCGCACCTGGCTGGCCGCGCCGGACGACGTGCTGTGGCGGGCATTGAGCCGCTGGCGGGTGCCCGGCTCCGCCGACGACGTCCAGGCGTTGAGCCGCATAAGCGTCGACCCGGATCCCCTCAGGCTCGACTCGCCGGGCATGCGGCCGGCGCTGCTGGACGCCGCCGGTAGGGGTGGGCATCCAATCGCTGCGATTGCCCAGGCACGGATTCTCGCGGCGCGGGACAAGCCGCTGGTGGACGCGGTCTGCGACGCGGCGCTGACCCAGCCCGTGCTCGCGTCATTCTGCCGGACGAACCGGCTCGCTCCCGTCGATCCCCTGCGTCGATCGATGTTCCGCCTGCTCACCGACGACACCGAACGGTCCCGGGAGCTGAGTCCGAAGGCGCGCGCCGACGTCGTCGCCGCGATGCGCACCCCCGGCGAGCTGCTCGCCTCACTGTGGCGGGTCGCCGGTGACGAGCCCCCCGACGAGTCGCGGCCACGATGGCAGGCGCCGCTGACCGCGACGCTGCTGGCCCACTCGGCGCCTCCTCCGGCGTCGGCCCTGGACGCGCTCTGGATGGAGTGGCTGGTCACTCCGAACCCGGTCCTCTGGAAGGCGTTGAGCACCTGGCAGGTGCCCGGCTCGTCCGACGACGTGCGAGGCCTGAGCCTGGTCGCGATCGAACCCGACGCCCGCCGGCTGGCCGCGGACGACCTGCGGCCGACGCTGCTGGATGCGGCGGCCTGGGGTGACCACCCGCTCGCGGCTATCGCCCAGGACAAGATCGTCGCAGCGGACGACCAGGGCCTGGTGGACGCGGTCTGCGAGGCGGCACTGGCCAAGCCCGAGCTGGCAGCGTTCTGCAGGGCACACAAGCTCGCGCCTGCGGACCCCGTCCGCCGTTCGATGTTCTTCGTCCTGACCGGCCAGCCGGAGCAGCTACAGGCGCTCGACCCAGACGGCGCATTGCTGTCGCTGGCCTACACCAGCGCGGACAAGGCGACCCGCAGCCGCCTACGGAAGGAGATGTTGTCCAGCGGCGAGCTGGACCTGGTGCGGGTTCTTGTCGGCGAGGACCGGCGCGGACGCATCCAGACGATGGCCGAGGCCGAGGTCCGGTACCTGGCCGAGCAGCTCGCTGAACGCGGCGCCTGGTCGGACCTGTGGAGGATCGTCCTGGACCTGCCCCTGCTGCGTGCGACGCAGATGATGGCGCTCTTCAGCGACGGGTGGCGACCCGGCGACGAAGACTCCCGGGAGCTGTTCCACCGGCTGGCCACCGTGGATCCGGCCGCGCTCGAACGCGGCGTGAAGAAGATGCGGAAGATCTGGCCGCTCGCGGTCCAGCAGGCGCGGATTACCTTCCAGGGGCGCGTGAACGACGTCTCGTTTGCGCCCGACGCACCGCTTCTGGCGGTGGCCGGCTCGGCCCGCATCGCTGGCGTCGTGGACCTCACCCGGGGGCGGCTAGTCGAGCGGTACGAGGGGTTTGGTGCCTCGGTGGGCCGGGTTCTGCATGTGGGCGGCGGCATGTTTCTGGCCGGAGAGCGCACCAACAACGCAATCAACGAGTGCCGGGTGCTGCGGTGCGCCAACCGCCGATCGGAAATCGTTGCGCGGGTGCGGGGCACGGTGACGTCGCTGGCGCCGGTGGGTGCTGACCGGTTCGTCGCCGGAACCCGCGCCGGAGACCTGTTGCTGGGGCCGATCGTGGGTGAGCCGCCAACGTCGGTGCCGGTGTCCCGTTTGGGCCTCGACCGCTACGATGACTGGCCTCGTACGGTGGCGGCGGACCCTGCCGGGGAGAGGCTGTCGGTGCTCGGCCGCAGCCTCGTGCTCGCGGACGCTGACGCCTCGCGCGTGCTGGCCCGGGGCTACCAGCAGACCGTGGTGGCCCGGGCGCTGCTGCTTGGCCCAGACCTGCTCGCCACCTCCGACCAGAGCGGCAACGTCAACGTGCTCCGGCGCGCGAACAGAGTCCTGCGGCCGGTCGCGCAGATGTCCGTGCCGGGACTGGGCGGTCTGGCGGCGGTCGGCTCCAGGAAGCAGATCGTCGTCGCCAACCGCGCGGGGGACCTGCTGTTCCATGACGAAGCCACGCTCGCCCCGGTGGGCCACGTGCCAGGCCCCGGTCTCGGACAGGCGACGAGCTTGCATGTCGACGCGCGCGGAGACTTCCTCGCCGTCGGATACGCCGCCGGGTACACCGACGTTTACGACCTGCGGGTCGGAGATGTGCCGTCGCTCGTCACGCGACCGCTGGCGGGCATGGTGCCGGCCCACCTCGGCGTGCTCACCGCTGCCCGGAAGGCCCGGGCGGCCAGCAAGTCGCCCTCCCTGGTGCTCGATCTGCTCCAGGCGTGCCTGGAGCACCGGTTCCGGTTCGACATCGAAATCAGCGACACCGTTACGCTCGCCGCCGGCGAGTACGACATCGCTCTGGCCTAGAGGAGCGCGCATGGCGACACGGATCGGGATCGACTTCGGCACCGCGAACACGGTGGTGGCCCACTGGGACCCCACGCTCGACCGAGGTGAACCGATCGCCCTGGACGGTCTGGACCTGCTGCGCCCGGCCGCAGCTGGAATCAGCCAGCGGGTGGTGCCATCACGCATCGCGTACGCGGTGGATTCGCAGGCCCGGGCGGTCGGTGCGAACGTGACCGAGGAAATGTTCACCGATCCGCGCTACGCGGTGTTTCGATCTACCAAGAGCGTTATCACCGGCCGGATCAAGGACATCTCGCGGGCCATCGGGGCACGTTCGATCAGCCCGCGGGAGGCCGCCACCCGGTTCCTCAGCGATGTGGTCGCAGCCACCATGTTCGCCGTCGATGCGGCTGATCTGGAGATCGTCGCTACCGCGCCAGTGGAGGCGTTCGACACGTACCGCGACTGGCTCGTCCGGGAGGTCGGCGATGAGGTAGGCCTCGCCCGGCTACGTGTCGTGGACGAGGCCACGGCGGCGGCGGTCGGCTATAGCGCCCGATTGAATCCGGGGGACACGTTCCTCGTCTTCGACTTCGGCGCCGGCACCCTCGACATCTCCGTGGTGCGCGTACAGGACCCCGAGGCGAGCCAGAGCGGTGGCGCTGGCGTGCGAGTGGTCGGGAAGTCCGGCATCGATTTCGGCGGCGACAACATCGACCTGCTGCTAGCCGAGCATGTCGCCGCCAGCGCTCGGCTGCCGTTCGGCGACACCCACCTCTACAACCAGCTATTCGGTCAGCTCCTCCGCTCGGCCGAGGCGGCGAAGGTGGCCCTTACGTCGGCGGCCCAGGCCACCATCCGAGCGGCCGATCCGGACACAGGCATCGAGTATGCCGCCGACATCACGCGAGGCGAGTTTGACTCGCTGCTGCGCGACCGGGACGTCACCGGTCGGGTGGGCCGCGCCCTGCGCGCCGCCTTGGACAAAGCAGCTGCAGCCGGGTTTCTCGCCGACGAGATCCGGCACGTCTTTCTCGTGGGTGGCACGAGCCTCATTCCTGCCATCCAAGATGTCATTTACATGCAGTTTTCCCGCGATCGAGTGCACGTCGACCGGCCACTTGAAGCGGTCGCCGCCGGCGCGGCCGGGATCGCAGGCGGTTACGAACTGCACGACCACATCCAGCATGACTACGTGATCCGCCACGTCAACCGAGACACGGGAGTGTACGAGTTCGAGCAGCTCGTGCCTGCCGGTACCGAGTACCCTACGCCAGCGCCGATTAAGAGCATGACAATCAAGGCGGTCCGTGACGGACAGCGCAACCTCGGTTTGGCCATTTACGAACGCGCCCACGCCACCTACCGCGACGCAAGTGCGGACCTGGAGATCATGTTCGATGCAGCCGGCGGCGCTCGTGCTGTGGCCATCACCAGCCAACAGCGGCAGGAGCGCTCGAGCCTCTGGCTCAACGAGGACAGCCCGACGTTCCTTGAGGCCGAACCACCTGCGCGCGCCGGTGCCGACCGGTTCCGGCTCGACTTCCGGGTCGATGCTCAGAAGCGACTCACCGTTTCTGCTTTCGACCTTGAGCGGCGATCGTGGGTGCTCGACCAACAGCCGGTCGTCAGGCTGTCGTAACCAACGCGCCCGGCACGTTCGGTGGGGTCGAAAGCAGCGAGCTCGCGTTGACAGCTCTCGCCAACCTGCCCCAGAGTGCCGACGAGTCCCCGGGTGTCGAGCACACCGGCGAGGGGCTTGCTGCTGTCTGGTTTGACGAGCGCGCCGCGGCGCACCCAGACGTCGGTGGGGCGGCTCAGGTAATTGGTGGTCAGGATTGTCGCCCTGTGCGCGAGGAGGAATTCGAGGATCCGGTGCAGTTTCTCACTGTTGCGCGAGTACCGGCTGAGCGCGGACGTGTACAGCACGAGGTCGCCTTCTGCGGCCTTTCCGGGCAGGTCCACCAGTCTCTGGTCGAAGCGCGGGTCGATCGCGCTGAACACGGTCACCATGTCATCGTCAGACGGCGGCGCCGCGGCCACCTCGTCGCCGTCAGGCAGGCTGGGCACGGATGCCGAAGGCAGGCGCAGTGAACCGCGGCCGCCGTCGGCGAAGGTGTCGGTCAGCGCGTCCAGACGAGCCCATGCACGCGGGTAGCGCTCGGCCAGCCCGGCGAACGGGTTCGGACTCTGATCGTCGACGGGCTGGCGGCGGCGCGCGGCCAGCAGATGCGATAGCGGGCCGGCCGCGTACTGCGTCGCCGGGATGATCCCGTCGTCGAGCGGGCCGTCGTGGTGTGCCTGCTCGAGCAGGCTGTTACGGACCACGAGGGTGACCTTGGCCTTCAGGTCCAGCGGCGACTCCAGTGGCTTGTGGTCGAACACCTCCTCGACGAACGGCGCGATCAGCACGTCCTGCTCACGCTTCGGCAGGGCGGCCAGCGCCTCAGCCCGCTGCAACACGTCGTCGCCGATCCGGCGGGCCAGGTCCTCATCCACGTCGCACGCCTCAATCAGCATGCCGGGCAGCACGTCGCGGCAGTACACGACCATTTGAGTCGGATCAGGAGCGGCCATCCCTAGGCCTCCGTCGCATGTGGACCGTGCGTTGGCATTATCGCACCCAAGACATGCGAACACGTCGTCGCGACGGACTCGCCGTACGCGGCGATCTTTCAACACTGCGGAGGGCTAATGCGGGCAGCATGGCCTGCGCCTGCGTCGCCAGTCGGCACGAATGTGTTCCCGGGTCTGCTGGGCGGCGCACATCTCTGGCGGCTCCAACCCCACTCACCATCATGATCAACTTAGGCTACGCGGCATTGCGCCAGGAATGCCAGGTAGTGGTGGAACACATGGTCAGGGTGCTGCTGGGCGAAGGTGTCGTTGAGTAGCTTGATTCGATCCGGTGCTTCTGCTCGTCACATGGACATGGCGAGCAGGGCACCCGCGACTCCGGCTAGCAGCGTGAATACCGCCCACGCGGTCGACGGACGTAGCGTCCGCCCGCCCCTGGATGCACGAGGCGTGGCAGTAGGCGGCTCGGCGACTTCGGCGTCTAGGGGGATGTTGCGATGCCAGAACCGGGCCAGCGCAGCCCACTGCTCCGGGGTCTCCGGGCCGTCGATACCAAGCTTGGTGCGCAGCTGCAGCCGGTGGGCGTCGAATGTTACAGCAGTGTACGTGGCGTACAGTTGGGCGCTGGCCAACGCCGCGCGGTATGCGGCCCAGGCAGCGGCGGCGCAGCCCCAATACCAGGCGAGGACCAGCCACCATTGCCCACCGACGAGGAGCAGGTAGACCGCTGCGGCTGGGCCGAGCAGTGCCAAGAGCGTCGCGAATGTCATGTGGAGGGCCAGGGTTGATCGTATGGTGCCGAGGGTGCCAGCCCATGAGTCGGGCAGCACCGTGTACAGGCGTGGCCACACGATCGCGGCATTGATGCCATACCTGGTATGGGGGTATCGGGCGGCGACGTGCAGGACGTTACCGAGTGTCGTTGCCTGGAACTCGTCGGCGGCGCTGGCTGGCGGGTACCGCAGCCGCATCGCGTCGCGGCGCCCGGGAGTGAGCTCAGGGTCATCGGCCGCTCGCTGCGCCTTCCGGTGATGCCACGCGGCAGCCCGTTGGGCCAATACCCGCCCCGGTCCCCGGCTACCCCATCGTCCTTGAGCGACCGTCAAACTGAACGCGCCTGCGGCGTCGAGGACGTACGCGAGGACGAGGGCCGCGAGGACGAACGCCGCGCCGAGCACGGCCTGGGCACTGCCGCTCTGCCGGTTCCACCATGCCAGACCGACGCTCGCGCCATACCGGCTGATCGGCACGGCGACGACGAGACCGAGGAAGGCGACCGCTGGCAGCAGCGCGTTGACGACGAACCGCCGGTCGAGTACGCCCGTGATGGTGCCGAACACGGGCTACCGCCGGCCGATCATCAACGGATGGGCCGGCGGGGCCGGATTCGCGCAGACCGTCGGCGGGTCGGCCGAATATTCGAGCAGTTCGTTGAGGAAACCGCAGCCGGTCGCCGCGCATACCAATCGGGCGAGGGGCGCCTGTTCGAAGCCTGGCCACATCGCGTCCGTCTCGGTACCGAGTGGGCTGAACGTGCGCTGCGTGGGCAGATATGCGGGCGATGCCAGATGATCGACGACCACGTCGACTGGGAGGAGCCCGACTGGGCTGCCGTCGTCCGCGACCAGCAGCGCGTTGGTGGCGCCGAGGTCCAGGAGCGTGACGGCCGCCGATTCGACGAGTTCATCCATCGTCATGGTGGCGGGAAAGACCAATAGCGGTGGCAGTTGGGCGCGACTGGTCGCGCTCGTGGCCGGCAGCGGTGTGCTGGTGTTACGGGGAGCCACGATCGCGATGGTGGTATCCCCGCTCTTGAGGAGGACGTGTTGGGACAGCCCGGCCACCTGCATCGCGTCTTCTCGGGTGGCGGTGGCCGCGACCGCCGGCGGCAGCGGCTGCGCGTGGGCCGCGAGTGTGTTCAACGCCAGTCTCCGGTCAGGGCGAATCCCGCCCAGTAGTAGGGGTGAGAGAACGGTTTGAGGTCGTCGTCCGGGGGGCGGGGACGGCGCCCTGCATGGCGGGCGCGGGTCATGCCGGCCCGCGCGATCACCTGCTGTGGCTCGGGCAGCCGTCGGCTAAGAGATTCCCAGGCGGTGTACGCGTCGTCGAAGCGGCCGACGCGGTGGTACAGGTTGGCGATGTCCCGGTTGAGGAGCAACTCGGCCGGTTCGTCGCCGGCCGCCGTGGCGTCGTCTCGTGCCGACTCGCAGGCCCGGATCGCGTCCGGGAACGACGTGTCGCGCAGGCTCAGAGCAGCGCCGCGCAGCGCGACGGCGTGCCCGCTGCCCTCGCTGAGGCGGCGGTAGAAGTCGGTCATCAGCAGCCCGGTGGACACGTCCTCGACCGACCAGAGGCTCAGCACCGTGGCCGCGGCACCGCTGTAGAGCACGGCGCGGGCCAGGCCGAGCAGCTCGTCACCCGGTCGGTGCGCGCTCATGCCGCTCCGGCAAGCGGTCAGGGTCACCAGATCGGTGTCCAGCCGGACACGCATCAACTGGCTCACGTCGAACAGTTCGGGACGGTCCGGCTCGGCGCCGGCGAGCCAGACGCCGGAGCGCTGTGGGTCGCTGACGTCGAACTGTCCGTGGCAGGCGACATGCACGACATCGGCGTCGCGGGCCGCCTCGATGAGCGCGGCGGCGGTGGCCTCGGGTCCGATCCGGACCATACTTGTTGCGAAAAGCCGAGCGATCGCCCGAGCCTGGGTTCGAGAGTACGCGAGCGGCGCAGTCGGATCGGCGTCGGCTAGGACGGTCGCCCGTTCGAAGCGTCCCGTTCGGCGCCCCTGGCAGTAGGACATCGTTGACGCGCTCGGGGTATAGCAGACCGGATTGCGTTGCAGCACAGGCGCGTCGCCCAGCGTCAGCGCATGCATTGGGACAGGATGCAGCTGCCCGTGCGGAACGATCCAGGCCACGTCGCCCGGATCGGTCCAGTCGGCGATTGGTGCGACCAGCGGCGCGAGTTCATCCTGCCAACTGGTCCGTGCAACGGCCTCGGGACGCAGCTTGTCGCCAGCGAGTCGGGTCGAAACCGTGGCCAGAAGACCCTTAGGTAGCCTGATCGGGATCGACGCTGGCACGGCCAGGTCAGCGCGGCCGACGAGTAGGAGCATCAGCTCCTCGTGAAGCTGGTAGTACGAGAACAGCGTGGCGCGCTCCGGTGACGAGGCCAGCAGCGCCCGGACGGTGTGGTAGGAGCGCGGGGTCCCGTGGCGCATTTCGGCGTACTCCGCCTCGGCCGGGCCACCCCGCGACAGGCGCCGAACCACGCGTTCGAGTTTCCGCTCAGTGGTGCGAACCTCGGCGAGGGCGCGCCGCCGGGCGCCGCCGCCGGACTCAGCCAAGATACGCACCTGGTCGACGAGGTGGCCGCGGAGCTCGGCCTCGGTTGCGGCGAGCGATGAGCCTGGCAGCGGCGGTACGGTGTCGCCAAGCATCTCGAGGAACCGGCGGGAACGGGCGCGTTCGCTCAGCTCGTAGAGGCGGGGCAGGGCCACTGCTCGGAGCTTGGCGTTTGTGGCCCGCGCGATGGCGGCCGTGACCGCGATCGCGACGTCATAAGGCCCCATGACGCCGCCGACGTGCATCCGCGCCTGCTCATCCGCGAGGCCGCCCCGCATCGACTCGGCTGCGTCGACCGCCTCGTACGCCGCCTTTGCCGCCTCGGCGAGATCGGTGTCCATGAGCAGCCAGGCCATCTGACTCCGCGCGGCGATATACCACCACAGTTGTCCCTGCTTGGCCGCAGCATCGCCCGACGCCCGCAGCACTTCGAGGGCCTCCTGCTCGTCCCCGTGCTCGGCGAGGTACACGCCGCGCATAACCTCGTCGCGGATCGGGTTGTCGACGAGCGGGATCGGCGGCATCCTCTTTCCCTCGACCGCCGCCACGGCCATCAAGCGGATGGCGCCAAGGTGAGCGGAAGCCATCAGTTCCATGACCGAGACCCACGGGTCGTCCGGTCGCCCCTGCTCGCGCAGCATCGCGCCGAACCTGCCTGGCTCGTCGCCTGCGGCCGTCAGCGAATCGGCCTCGGCAATCAGCCGGCGGGCCTCAGCGCGATCGGAGCCGGACAGCGAAGTCGTCGTCACGGCCACAGCGGATGCCGCATGGTACATCGCCTCGCGGCGCAGCTCGGTGACAACATCCGGGCCCATGTACACCGATCGCAGCACCGCGAGCGCACCCCTCCGGTCACCGAGGCGCGCTAGCTGGCTGCCCAAGTTGATCCGCTGCACCGCCGCTTGGTTCGGGCAGCCGAGCCGCTGATATCGCTCGATGTTGTCCTCCCAAATGACCCTGGCATCATCGTCCCTCGTCAAACGCTGATAGATCGTGCCGCGAGCGGTTTGACATTCGATTCGGCCGAGCTCGATCAGCCGCTTGACGCCGTCCAAGATCGATGGGGCACAACGCGGCAGGAACCACTGCTCGACCGCCGTGAGCATCTCGTCGCCAGCGTCCGCCGCGTCGAGGCCGTCGCGCGGTGGCAGCATCGGCGTGGCTGCGGTCAGGTAGACCTCTTCCACCAACGAAATGTCGGGGTCCGATGCCGACAATGCGCTCACCCACCGCTGAATGAGCTTGCGGCGGCGCCATTTTCCAGCCGACAGCACTGACTCCGCAGTCGTCACTGAACTCCTCCCGGAACAGCCGACCAACAAAAAGACTCTTCCAACATCCGAACGATAATGATCAGTACAGCCAGACGGTATCGTCCTACCAGCCCACTAGGACAAGGCCGAAACGACGGTGAGCGCCTTGCTGACGTCGTCGGCGCAGCGGGGATCAGTAGCTGGATGGCGGACTCGGCTGACGCCGGCTGCTGTTGTTTGCCGGCAACTGCGACGATTGCGGGTTGGGGCGTACCCGAGGATGGCGCCACCGATGATCCAGGACGCGGCGGAGATTCCGATGCTCTTTAGGAAATCCAGTACGAGCATCCCGGTATACACGTATTTGTCACTGAGGTGATCTCAGCGACGCGAAAGTGTTGATTGGCGCGCACGGGCGAAAGTGATGAGATCGGACGGTGCTGGAAGTGGGCGGAAGGTCCTCGGTAGGTAGTTCTCACCACAAGATCACCCACACGGTGAGGACCCCACGTGATCGCATATCGTGCAATGGTCGACGTCCCCAGGGAACTCGTGCAGTACCTCGGTCGGCTGCTTGCAACGGAACGCCGAGCCAAGGGGACACGGCGCGACACCCGCGCGTTGACCTGCTTCTACCAGGCGCTCCTGGTCCTCGTCTGGTTCCGCAAAGGCGAGGACGCGACCCTGCTCGGCGCCGGGTTCGGGGTCTCCCGAGCCACCGTGTACCGCTACCTGGCTGAGCCTTGATCCACCGCCGCGGTTGGCTGCGATCACCGGTTGATCATTTCTGGGTGGGGTGAGTCGGTGGGTGTGCGGTAGCCGCCGATCGGGTGGTCGGCTTGCTCCGGTTGCGATTGTGCGGTGAATGGGGATTGTGGCCCGTGGTCGGGCCGCCTGGTTCTGCTGGTGGGTGTGGTCAGCCGGGGGCGGTCTGGACGGCGGTGAACAGGTTGTCGAACGCGGCTTGCCAGGGCCAGTGGTCGGGTAGGTGCAGGTGGATGGTGCGGGCTCGGTGCGCGAGGCGGGCGGCGACGTTGATGATGCGGGTGCGGATCGTGGCGGGCCGGGCGGTGCGGTAGGTGCTGCGGCCAGGTGTCCGGCGGTGCGGGTGAGGTTGTGGGCGATCGCGGCGCAGGTCAGCCAGGCGTCGTTCGCGCTGAATCGGCCGGAGGGCAGATGCGCCAGAGGCCCGGCGATCAGGTCCGCGTTGACCTGTTCGATGATCGCGTGGCCGCGGTGCTGGGCTTCGGCCTGCACCAGGGTGTACGGGCTGTCGGTGAACACCGCGTGATACCGGTAGGCCGGGATCAGTTCTTCCTGGCCGGTGACCTGGGCGGGGTCGTCGCGGCGGACCCGCCGCACGATCAGTCGGGCGGTCACCGCGTGCCGGGTGTTTTCGAAGGCGGTGTAGGTGGTTTCGGCGATCTGCGCGTCGGAGATCCACCGCCCGGTGTCTTCGTCCCAGACGGCCTGCGGGTGCTTGATGTCGACCCACTGCTGTTCGGTGATGCTGTCGCATGCGGCGCGGATCTTCGCGTCGACACGTGTGGTGACCGAGAACCTGACGTTGCGGCGCCGGCACGTGCCGATGACGGTCTTGGCGTAGAACGCCGAGTCGGCCCGCGCCACGATCTCCCCGGCCGCGCCACACGATCGGGCGGTCGTGATCGCTTCGGCGATCATGCTCGCCGCGCCGCGGGCGGACCCGGCGTTACCCGAACGTAGCCTGGTCGCGGCGATCACCGGCGCCGACAGCGGTGTGGACAGCGTGGCGACGAGCGGGTTGTAGCCGCGTAGGTAGACGTTGCAGCCGCCGACCTTGGTGTGGCCGAACCCGATGCCCTGCTTCTGCTTGCCGTAGACACGACGCAGCATCGAGTCGATATCCACAAAGCACAGCGTGTCGGCGCCGTCGAGGATCGGGGCCCGGCGGGCCAGGCCGATCAGGGTGTCACGGGCGGCGGCCTGCAACTGCCGCACGTGTCCGTGGGTGAACGTGCGTAGGAACGACCCGAGCGTCGACGGCGCGTACACACTCGTGAACAGCGACGGCATGCCACCGTGTCGGGCGATGTCGAGGTCGTCGATGCTGTCCGCGCCGGCGAGCATCCCGGCCACGATCGTGGCGACCTTCCCGGCAGGGTTGACGCCCTTGTCCGTCGGTAGCCGCACCCGGTCAGTGACCGCGTCATGCAGACCGGCCTGCTGGGCCAGGCGCATCACCGGGGCGAGGCCGGCACACGACACCAGATTCGGATCATCGAACGAGACGCGCGTCACCGGCGCGTCATGGCGTAATCTCACCGGCGAGGTGCCCTCTCGAGCCAGACGGTAGAAGCGTGAGAACTCCTATCCTTCCAGCTCAGAGGGCACTTTCTATCTCCGGGGTCCCGCCGACCCGACATTCATCGGTGGATCGAGGCTCAGAAGGGGCGGGCGTGGAAGACCGCCAAACTGCTGGCCGACATCGGCCGACCCGACGACGACGTGCGCGCGCTGCACGTGGCGCTGACCTGGTGCGAGGGGCCGGACCAGTCGTGGGTTGCTTGTGCGCTGGCGCGGCTGGGCCGGCTGGACCTCGTGCTGGACAAGATCGATCGTCTTCCGCGGGAGGTCGTGGTCAGCGCCGTCGCCGCACCGTATACCAGCTTCCGCAACCAGGCGGTCGCCGCGCCGCGGTTGGACTACCGGCCCCTGCAGGACGTCATCGAGCGCTGGCCGGCGTACGTTCCGGCGCTGGCCGAAGAGCTCAAGCCGGGGCGGGGGTACTGCGACATCACTCTCGACGAGGTGGACGAAGCGATCCCCGGGCTGACCACGTTGCACATCGTCATCCGTCGGCACGCGGTGTGCGTACTCGGCGAACGGCGTCTCGGTGCCGCCGTCGCCCGGCGGGTCCTTCCGCTTCTCGGACAGACCGTCAGCCAGGACCACCGTGCGGAGGCTGGCGATCCTGTCGCTGCGGTGGTGGCGCAAGGACTCCCACCGGCACGCGAACGTGGTGCGCGAGGCGCTTAACGACCCAGCCGCAGAGGTCCGCGAGGTCGCTGCCTACTGGCTGCGGGAACAGGTCAATCGACCGGATTGGCCGCCTTCGTGCTTTGGTGGGGGTGGCCCGGACATCTGTAACGACGGCGGCCTGGCGGCGGTCCTGGTGGCGGACCTCCGCGCCGCGGCGCCAGATCAGCGGGTTGAGGTCATCGGGGGCCGGTGGGCTGGGCAGTTCGATGAGGATTTCCTGGCGGGCGAACCGTATGGTCACTCGCCACCTCGACGACCCACCCTTGCCGAGATTCAGCGCCGCGTCGGGGGTTGCCATCGACGCGCCCTTCTCCCTGATGCCACACTGCTAAAATCACGGCATGAGCACCCATGCTGAGCATGGGTGCTGCAAATTTGTGTTCATCCCCCCTCGGACACCAGTCTTCGTGCGAGGTCACGGGAGCTGACCACTCTGGTGGCTCCCGATGAAGGCGCCGCGTAGCAGCCGTGCACACATCGACGATCAGGGCTCTCAGCGCGACGCGCTGAGGCCGCGCGAACGGCTGCGGCGGTCACCATGACGGCCGCCCGGCAACCGCCCCGCCGACGCCTCGACGAGCAGCTCATCGGCGCGGTCATCCCGACCCCGCTTTCTCGCCCGGCACCGCCCTCGGCTCCGATGCCGGCGCTGCCCGCAGCCCGCCTACCTGCGCGGGAACCGGTCGACGACCTCGTCTTCGACGTGGCCCGCCCGGACGCCGACGGCCGGGTGGCCGCCCGGGCGTTGCTGCGGGCGCTGCGCTGGCCGTCCGGTCACCGCCTCCACATCGACGCCACCGACGGCCTGCTCCTGATCACCGCCGCATCCGACGGGGCGCACGTCGTGGGCGCCCGCGGGGCACTACCGCTGCCCGCCGCGGCCCGGCAGATGTGCGGCATCACCTCGCACCAGGTGGTGCTGCTGGCAGCGATCCCCGCGCGCGATCTGCTCGTCGTGCACCCCTCGAACACCATCACGCGGCTCCTCGCGGACCTGCACGCCACCGCCCTCGGAGGCACCTCTCATGCCGGCTGATCCGTCACGCATCGTCACCGCCCAGCAGATGCTCGCCCATCTCGGCCTCACCCCGGCCGACCTCGCCGGCTACCCCGATACCTCCGGCCGCACGATGCCGACAGTCGCCGGGTACGTGCCTCGCGTTGCGGCTGCGGCCAGCCCGGGCACTCGGCGCACCTACGGCACCTACTGGGATCGGATGGTCGCTGTGCTTGGCCATCTGCAGTTGGACGAGGTGACTGCCAGCGACATCGAGGCCCTCATGCGGCAGGTCACCGCCACCGCCCGGTCCCGGCGCACCGGCCGGCAGGGCCGGCACGCGGGGGAGCACCTCATCGCGGCCGCCCGTGCCGTCTACCGCCGTACTATCGCCGACGGCTACCTCACTGCTGCGGACAGCCCGGCCCATCGGATCGCCAAGCCGCGCCGGCTGCCCAATCCCCGCCGTGCGCTCACGCCCGAGGAACTGCAGGACATCGACCTCGTGGCGCGTACCAGCGGCAACGACGTCATCCTCGACGCGCTGCTGCTGCGGCTGCACACCGAAACCGCCTGCCGACGCGGCGGTGCCCTCGCGCTGCGCCTGGTCGACCTCGACACTCGTCACTGCCTGGTCCGCCTCACGGAGAAGGGCGGCACCCTGCGGTGGCAACCCATCACCCCGATCCTGGCCGTCCGCCTTCAGGAGCACGCCCAGGCTCGGGGCGCGGTCCTGCCCACCGACCGGCTGTTGCGCTACCGCAACGGCCAGCCGATCAGCAGCCGCCGCTACGACCACCTGTGGAGACGCATCGGCGAGCGCCTGCCATGGGTCGCCGCGCAGGGCATCTCCACCCACTGGCTGCGGCACACCACCCTTACCTGGGTAGAACGCCA